>NZ_JALBUR010000009.1:0-77543 GCF_033971865.1 Grylomicrobium aquisgranense
AACGGCAATCACGCCATTACTAATATCACTATCTTCTTTCAAATAGCAAACTTTGATTGTATCTCCGATTTGCGCTCTTTTTACATACTCCACTGTATTAAGTTCTCCTAAATCCTCTGTGTCAATGGCAATACTTTGATGCCAGCAGGGAATTCTCATGACCTCTGGGTTCACTTCAATTAGGACTGAACCTTTTTATTAGCAGGAAAATGTGTCTGTTGCATTGCATTAAATAGGTTTGAACCCGGGCAATGATATCCGGTTGGTTATAGCATGAAAGAATCAAAAAGAGCTTTCACTATGCCTAACAACAAATATTCGCTGTCAGGCAAAGATCCGTCATTTTTTTGAAACCGTTCTTATTTTCTTTCAACCGTCACAATCGGATACGGGATCTCAATGCCTCTCTGATTGAATTCTTTCAGGATGCCTTCCCTGACAATTGGTGCAACCGTAAAGTAGGCACCGAAGCTTTCCACATGAATTGGAAACTTGATCTCAATGGCAGAATCCTGGAAAGCATTGACTTGCACAGGTACAAAAGGCTCACTTTTGTCCGTACGGCCGTCAATGATGCCAGGCGTATTGGCCAGCACATGGCAGATGGCTTCCTTGACCGCATCAATATCGGAATCATAGGCAACCCCGATCAGTTCATAGTGGGTGTAGTCCGTCTGGCCAAACGTGCGGTTTTCAAGAATACAGCTGTTCATCATGCTGTTGGGGATCATAATCTGCGTATTTTCTACGGTTGTCAATGTTGTGTGGCGCAGGCTGATGCCTGTCACTGTACCGGCAACATTTTTCTCCGGCAGAGAAATGTTATCCCCTACCTTGAATGGATGGTACAGAGCCACAAAGAAGCCTGCGATGTAGTTGCCAAAGGTTTCCTGGGCAGCCAGGGATACTGCAACAGCCAGAATCGAGGCACTGCCAACTGCTAAATTGCCTAATCCTTTCAAAGGAATGATATCCGAGAGAACCGAGAAGGCACATAGAATGTAGACAATCGTTTTGATGGTTTTGGCAAGATACTGCAGGATCAGCTGGTTGCTTGTATCTTCTCTGCGGCTCTGGTGTTCCAGGCCTCTGCGCAGCAGATGAACAACAATTTTGGCTGCCAGAAACATCAGGCCGGCATGAATCAGAAACAGAAACAAGCCGTTTTGAAACAGATTATTGCCAAATGTCCAGATACCATGAGATGTGTTTGTGATCTCTTCCATAGAACCTCCTATTTCAGTTTGTCACTGGCTGATTTCCAGTCTGGCATATAGGATGCGACAGTCTGGTAGAACTTGGCAGGATGTCCTGGTACCAGCAGATGTACATATTCATGCAGCAGAACATACTGCAGACATTCATACGGATAATGCATCAGACGTACATTCATGGAAATATGATTCCTTGCCGGTGTGCAGGATCCCCAGCGGGAACGCATGCTGCGGATCGTGATGGCAGGATGTGAGAAACCATGGGCATCACAGATGATCCTGTCCCACTGCACCCGTTCCTTTGCGATCGCCATCTTCAGCTGCTCTCTGGCATAGCGCTCATATAGCAGTGACAAATGTCCGCCAGTATCATCATTTGTATAGAATGTGAAAATGCCATCCTGTATGCACACTTTCTCACGCTTTGCCGGCATGACATGGATTGGATAAGCTTTGCCAAGCCACGTAACCACGCCTGCTTGTCCAGATGCTTCTTTGCTCTGTTTCTTTTTTGCATGATGGGAAGCTTTCAGGATCCACTCCTGTTTGTCTTTGAGAAAGGCCTCCACCTGTGCCTGGGACATGTACACGGGCACGCTGATGGCAAGACTGCCATCCTCCTGGATGCGCAGGTACAGATTGCGGATCCGTTTTCTTGTCACTGCAGCAGGAATTGTTTCCTCATTGATCTGTATCGTGATGTGCTGCGGTATAGACGTGGCCCTTGTCATCATAGTCCTCCAGGAAGCTGTGCATCTCACCATTGGCCTTGTAGCCAGGGAAACTTTCAATCTGTACGGCATGCAGAGCCCGGAAGATATTGTCCTCGATCATTGGATTGGTTTTGGACAGCCTGCGGATCAGGTTCTTGACTTCCTGGCGTTTGGATCCTCCGCCGCCATTGTCACAGATCGTGCAGTTCTCTGTGAACCGGCAGGCACACTGGATGAACTGCAGATCATTGGCTCTTGCCCAGGCAATGATGTCAGCTTCCTTGATGCAGTACATCGGCCGGATCAGTTCCAGACCTGGGAAGTTTTCACTGTGTGATTTAGGAATAATCGTCTCCAGCTTGCTGGAATAGAACATCGACATGACGGTTGTCTCGATGACATCATTGAGATGATGGCCAAGCGCGATTTTGTTGCAGCCGATTTCCCTGGCATGGTTATAGAGATAGCCTCTGCGCATCCTGGCACACAGATAACATGGGCTTTTATCCGAGTTATTGGCAACCGCAAAAATATTGGTTTCAAAGATCTCTGCCGGAATACCAAGCAATTGCAGATTGCTTTCAATCTTTGCCCGGTTAATCTCATTGTAGCCGGGATCCATGACCACAAACTTCACTTCAAAGTCAACCAGATGATAGCGCTGGTAGAGCTGAATAAGCTTTGCCATGCACATGCTGTCCTTGCCCCCGGAGATGCAGACCATGACCTTGTCACCCGGCTGGATCAGTTCATATTTTCCCACCGCAATCTGAAACTTAGACCACAGTTCTCTTCTGAACTGCTTGGTCAGTGTATGTTCAATCTGCTGTGCTGGTGTCAGTTTCTTTTCCATTTATTTATCCTCACTGATTTCTCGAACTGCCTGTACAAGTCCTTCACACTGCTCCAACGTTGTAAGTGGTGACACTGAGATCCGGAAACTTTCCAGAGCTCTTCTTCTGTCTCTGGTGATGGCCATAACGGCATGGGATGGCAGATAATCCGATGTGCAGGCACTTTTAACGGAGACGCAGTATCCCTTTTCATCCAGTGCTTTCTGCGTCTCAAAGCCTTTTCTGCCGGAGAGAGACAAATTCAAAATCTGCGGTACTGCCGCAGCAGGTGAATTGATCTTTACCCCTGCGATCTTTGTCAGTTCCTGGCGCAGATAAGCATTGCACTTTGCACAGTGCTGCTGCCACTGATTCTGATGAGCATACAGGTTCTCCAGAGCACACAGACATGCGGCAGCCATAGCCGGATCCGGTGTGCCGGAACGGTACAGAGTTGTTGAAGCACCGCCGCTGTTCTGTGGTACCAGCGGTACATGTTCATGTTTGATCAATACACCGCAGCCATTGAGGCCAAAGAACTTGTGCGGGGCAAAAGAAATGGTATCGCCACAGTCAAAATCCACCGGCGTCTTCCCCATTGCCTGGGTAGCATCCACGTGCAGCAATGTGTGTGGATGAGAATGTACAATTTTTCTGATTTCATTCACCGGCTGGATCACACCTGCCTCACTGTCCACAAGACTGATGGAGACAAGGCACGTATCATCCCGCACAAGATCCTCAAGTTCTTCCAGATCAATGGTGCCATCCCCAGAAAGCGGACAAAGATCAATCTCATAGCCTTCCTGCTGCAGCATGCTCAGACTGGCACTGACGGAACTGTGTTCGAGACTTGTTGAAACAATATGTTTGCCAACATGGCGGGTAGCTGCGGCAATGCCTTTGAGGGCAAGGTTATTGGCCTCGGTTGCACCGGATGTCAGGATGATCTCATCCGGTTTAACATGCAGAAGATCTGCCATCTTTGCCAGGACATCATCCATGATAGCTTTGCTTGCTCTGCCCATGCTGTGGACAGAATTGGCATTGCCAATGCACTGGGATGCCGTTTTGACATATGTATCCAGAACAGAAGGGTCCACAGGTGTATTGGCACAGTAATCAAAATAGACTGGTTTATTCATCGCGTGCTATATTGTACACCAAAGTGAATTACCATGTCTGACTTATCCGCTGATGCGGAAAGTCACGCATGGCTTCATTTTCTGCAGGCGGAACAGTTTACCGTTCCGTACAGTGGGGCATTCACGGTCCCATATGCGGTTCTGCCCGCACTGCTTTTATGCCAGCTTCAGATCAGGATGATAATATGCCCTTATATTTCTGAAATCAGGCTCTATCCCGCTTTCAAAAGCGTCCGGTATGGCTTTTCTCAGAATGTTTGCCGAGCCATTCAGATCCGCATTGATCTTTGTGCCATCTGCAGATCTGTACAGCCCACGTTTTTCTCTGACACCTGAAAATTTATGATGCTCTTCTGAATCTCGGCTGTACACCGGAATTTTATCTCTGTCCAGGAAAGATGCTTTTGATGTGTATGATTCTTCCTGATAAATGATACGGATTCCCAGGCGCTCTGCTGAATAGGTAATAATTCTTTTCAGCCTTTCAAATGGAATCTGCATAAAGTTCTGATTGCTCGTACCTCCCATACTGCATTCCTGCTTCCAGAATTTGTTTTCACCTATCACAATGGTGTCGATACGTTTTTCTACGCACCATGTGATAAGACGTTTGCAATCTTTAAGCATGCAGTCATTTATGCGATTATTTCTTTTCTGGAGGATGCGATAATACCGTTTTGTCGGGAAAAACTTGTCAGTGCTTCCACTTGTCTGCTCTGACTGGATGCGGGCAGACATCTGATTGAAATAATGGTTTGCAGATTTTGCAGCCCCGCCTTTGAACAGCAGACATTCAGCACCAACGTTGTTAGTCACAGCCATCAGGTTGTCTACACCGAGATCAATTGCAGCAATACGTTCTGCTGTATCAGCAGTTGCCGGTGCATTTGTCCCATCATCGAACACAAATGACAGTTTGTACGTGCCGTTTCTGGGCGTTACGTTAAGCTGAACAAATTTGCCGTGTACTTCTCTGCCAAGGCGCACAACTTGTTTCGTAAAAGGCAGTTTTGCGGTATACCGATGTTTCTTGTTTTTGCGAATAACGCAGTCCTGATTTGTAACAATAAAAGCGCACGCACCTTTCTTGTGCTTGTATCCAGGCATTTTCGGCCGCCCTGTAAATTTGCCCGGATCACGCTTGTAGCTCTTCAATGCCGCAAAGAATGAGCAAATATCCCGCAAAGTCATTTTCAATATCTGCTGTGCGGTTTGTCTTGGCAATCCAGTACAGCAGTAATCTGGATTTTTGCATAGCTTCATCATACAGTCCAGAGTTGCATAGCTGATGGATCCGGAAGGCGGAAGTATTTTCTGCTTGTCTTTCGGGAGATAATAGTTCATCCACTCAAACTCGCTCATCACTTCCAGTTCGTTATCGCTCAGATCGAAGATGTTTGTTCTTTTTGCAGCAAACATCATCTGCCGTTCACGAAAAAGTGCGGCGTTGTAAAGGTTGTTCGCCTTGTGAGCAATATAGTCACACCATGCAAATAACGGATCCGATCTTTGTACAAATATCGTCTTTGCACTATACATCAGTTAATAATCATCCTTTCTAAGCATAAAAGCTTTTATTTATGCTAAATATATTATATCCTAAAAGATGTCAGTTATACACAATGTGGAGGCCGATGTATGCACAAGAAACAGCATGAAGAATACTACTATAATCAGCACAGCTGCTTTCTGCTGCAGTATCATCTTGTACTGATTACAAAATACAGAAAATCGGCAATAACGGGAAAACTCGAGGATTTTCTGAAAGATTATACGTGCAGATACTTTAAAGAGCATGAACTTCGTGTGCAGGCGATTGAAACAATGCCGGATCATATGCATATATTGTTTGATGCGTATCCGCAGCTCAATCTTGCGGAGTTTATTAACGCATTTAAATCTGCTTCATCACGGCAGATCAGGAAAGCCTTCAGTCCTGAGCTGGCTCAATATTATTGGAAGCCTTATTTCTGGAGTCTTTCCTACTTTATTGGAAGCGTAAGCGATAAAACGGAAACTGTGGTTAAAACCTACATTAACAATCAGAAAATCAAATAGTCGGCGATTCATCTACGTCTGAACGCCGATATGCCGACACAGGCGGCTGCGGCTTTTCAGACGTAGTGCTCTCGCCTATTTTTGATAGACAGATTGCATTTTCTGCCGCATGGTACCTGTTGAAAAAATAATGCTTGCATGAAACGACTGCATCAGGTATCATATTACCTGCGCATGGCGGCTATGGTGAAGTTGGTTAACACACTGGATTGTGGCTCCAGCACCCCAGGGTTCGAGTCCCTGTAGTCGCCCCATTGTGTGAAGAAGAATGGTGATGAGCCATTCTTCTTTTTTAGTTTTCCTGAATATCCGCAGTTTCCAGCATCGATAACAGATAGCTGCAGGCAGCACTGTCTGCCCTTGCGGCCTCCATCTCGCTGTGATAGGCATTATCACTGCCGGCATACAAACGCAGCTTCCCCACTGTTTCTGCCAGTGACAATAGATCAATATCCTTTACATCCACAGCCAAAGTCAGAAGATACGGAATATGGCTGCTTTTCGGGTCCTCAATCAACAGACCATTATGGTCTTTGATCGTCAGGATGCGGGCATTCTGAATGAGTGCACCCGTTAATGGCGGACCATCCCGGCGCTCAATGGCCGCATGGACATTGACTCTCTGCCCAGATGCCAGGCCATTGGCATCACTCTGATCTACAGGCAGAGAATAGACCGCCTGGCCATCTTTCAGCAGTAAAGCCGGCAGATCAGGCAGATCTGCCTCTTCATACAGCATCGAACGGTAAAACAAAGAGCCTGCCGGGATTTTACCCTGCAGGTCCGTATAGCGGCCGATGATCTCTTCTTTCTTCATCACAGCCGCATCACTGAGATAAGCTGATGGCACTTTGACACTGACAAGATCATCTTCTTCGATCTTTGTGCGCGGGGCAATGTCATGCGCTGCCATCCATGTGGAAACAAGATTGATCTGCCGGGCCGCATAAATACGGA
Organism: Grylomicrobium aquisgranense; assembly: GCF_033971865.1. Lineage (NCBI taxonomy): Bacteria > Bacillati > Bacillota > Erysipelotrichia > Erysipelotrichales > Erysipelotrichaceae > Grylomicrobium > Grylomicrobium aquisgranense. The sequence goes on from NZ_JALBUR010000009.1 coordinate 6,921, forward strand.
TGCCAAAGACACAAAGCATCACAAGCATGGCAGCACAGCCGATTGTCAATACCATTTTCTTCCAGAGTTTCATACTGTCCTCCTGCTCTTGTATGGCCGCAGAAAGGACAGATTCCCCTATTTCAGCATCACTGTTTTTCCATTTTTTCCAGGCAGATCAACATGGATGCTGGCCGCATCCACAAGTACCTGATAGTCCTTGTGCACAAGTGTCGTGCATGGATCTTCGGTGGCAATCAGCACAGCAAGACGGTGATGCTTTTCGACTGTATACACATCCGGATTCAGCCAGGCTGTATAGCAATGCATTTCACCTGGTTTCAAGGTGATATGTCCCGCAGCAGAGGAAGGCAGGTAGCCGGCATCCGGATTGCATAGATCCAGATATCCTCTTGCAAAGACTTTATAGCATTTATGGGTTGGCACAAGCTTCTTCTCGTCCAGCACAAAACCGCCGCCCAGTGCAATGCCATCTTTTCTGACAAGAGATGTCTCTACTTCTGTACGCAGTGCATCATGGCAGCCATAGCTGTCAAATGGCTGCTCACATACATCTGCCAGCATCACGGTCAGCTTGAGATCATCACATGTCAGTCTGTCTTTGCCAAGATGAAATGTACGCTGATCTGCATCGCTGACATTCTCTGCAAAGGCAGGATTCAGATTATCAAGTGCTGCGGCAAATGAGACACACGCAGAGCCTTTGAGGAAAACATCTTCCAAAAGTGCATCACTGATCAGACGCACTGCTGTATTGCTGTGATCCAGACACAGCTTTTCTTCATAGTTGTCTGCCGTGATATCCTCTTTGTCAAAATCTGTGGAAATCAGGATGTTTCCTGCACGTTCACTTTCCAGGATCGTATGTTTTTTTGAAAAGTATTCCGGATAGGTATCCCATCTGTTTCCATCATGACAGTTCTGTACCAAGAGATCCGGAAACTGTCTGACTTTGGTGCCAAAGAGTTCCCGGGAGAACCATGCATTGACAAGATCATCGTATACCATGCCGTCAATACGCATGCCATAGTGTCCTGCCGGCATATCCGGGGTCATATGATGGCCCTGGTGCAGAATCATGGATACCGGCAGATTGTGCTTTTTGAAAGAGTCGTACATCATCTCTGCCTGTTTGGTCGAGACATTTTCATCATTAAGGCCATGAATGATCAATGCCGAACAGTTCAGCTGATCACTGTGCTCATAGTAGTTGGACTCTTCCCAGTATGGTCCATAGTCAAAGCCGTTTTCTGCCTGTTTGCGGATACGCCAGTCAAAGAACTGTTCTGCCTTTTCTCTGCGGCTCTGTTTTGTAAGATCATCAAGAGAGGACATGCAGTAAAGATCCAGCCAGGCAGAGGTCATCTCCTTTGGCCAGTAGCGCTGTGCCCCCTGCTGGTTGAGGAAGGAATACCAGTCGGCAATGCCGGCAACCGGCACAATCGTTTTTAATCCCTCTATACCCTCACAGGCAATGGCATATGGCATCGTACCGCCATAGGAGCGTCCCGTCATACCGACAAGGCCGCTGCACCATTCCGGCTTTACAGCAATATCAGATGTCAATGTTGTATAGGCAGTACGGTCACCATGAAGCCATTGAATGACACTGGCAAATGCCATCTTTTCTTCATACATGCCGCAGCCATTAAAGCCATCAGAGCCGCGGGTGCCCAGGCCTGCACAGCTTACCACCGCATAGCCGCGCACCAGATAGCTGTCATACCAGTCAAGATCCTCATAGCACATGGTACCTTTGGATAAGGGATCCTCATAGTACCAGTCAGACTGTCTGGCATTCTGCGCATGGACAAGACTGGTGATTTCATCAGACGGAATGGCTGGGGCAGGACTGCTGCGTTTGAAATCCATTGATTTGACTGTCTTTTGTGCAAAACGCTTCATCGCTTCATAGGAATCTGCTCTTGTCCCGGCAATGTAAGGTCTTGCCTCATAGATCACCGGTGCCTTGTAATCTCCTTCCAAAGCAGAACGGGGTACCTGTACGAGTGCCTTGACACGGTCTCTTCTGCCATCCATGTCTGTGTCATAGTCTGTTTCAACATAGACACAGAAGCGGATGATATCGCTGTCTTCGTTTGTATACCCTTCCTTTCTGCCATCGGTAAAAGGAAAGACGGGCATCGCTTCACCGTTTTCAAATACTGGTTTCATGATTTCACCTCTTGTCTATAGTAACAAAAAAGATCTGCCAGTTCACTGACAGATCTTCATCTGACTTATGCAGCCAGATCGTGTTCCTTCATGTATTCCTTGATCTTTGTGCGCTGATCAGGCTTGCAAGGCTTGCAGTCTTCGATATGGGACTTGCCGGAAACAAGTGCCTCGGCCATGCCGGAGCAGCCAGGGTTTCCGCAGCCGCCGCAGTTGTAACCAGGCAGCATAGCAAGCAGATCTGCAACTCTTGTGTCCTCTTTGACAGCCAGCTTGTTGCCGGCAATGCCAAGGAATAAGCCGATGACTGCGCCAAGGATCACCATCAGCAAGAATGCCTTAAGAATTTCCATCTTTCTTCAGTTCCTCCTCAATCTTGTTTAAAACGTTGCTGCGGAGCTCACAGTCCATCAGACCGCAGGCTTTGCAGTCCGGATGCAGATTCTCGCATCCCTTCGGAACAGGTGTCCGCTTGTTGGCACGGTAGCTCCAGATCACCAGAGCAAACAGTGCAACAACAATCAGAACCGCATACACGTATTTCATGAATTAAACCAAACCTGCCAGAGCACTGAAGGCAAGAGCCATGATACCAGCGCAGACGAAGGCAATCGGGTTGCCTCTGAATGCTTTCGGAAGATCATTGGTTGCAAGTCTTGTACGGATGGTGGCGAAGATGACCAGCATCAGCATGAAGCCTGCCGGTACAGCGATGGAGTTCACCATGGTTTCAGCCAGCGTATACTTCTGTGTGATGTTATCCATTGCGACATAGAGCACGGTGCAGTTTGTCGTGATCAGAGGCAGATAGATACCAAGAGACTTATACAGAGCCGGAGCCTTCTTCTTGATGAACATTTCAACCAGCTGAACGAATGCAGCAATCAGCAGGATGAAGCAGATCAGCTCCATGTATTCCAGTCCCAGCGGAACCAGTACGCCATAGTACAGAGCCCATGACAGTACGGATGCACAGAAGATGACGAAGATCACAGCGGCGCCCATGCCAATAGCAGAATCCAGCTTGGTGGAGACACCCATGAACGGGCACATGCCAAGGAACTTTGTCAGGATGATGTTATTAATCAGCATGCCGCTGATGAACAGTGTAAACAGATTCATTTGTCAGTCCTTCTTTCCTTTGGATTCCTTGCTGGAGCTCTCTTTGTAAATGGCAATGGCAGCAGCCAGGCAGGCAAATGTGAAGAATGCGCCGGTCTGTGCTGTCAGGATGCTGATCTCATATCCCTTTGGAATCAGTCTCAGGGAGAAGATCACCTGGTTTGTGAACGGGTTGGACAGTGACAGTACGCCAGTGCCAAGGATCTGTCTGATCAGACTCATGGCAAGCAGTGAGCATGTGTAGGCAAAGCCCATCATCAGGCCATCCTTTGCGGAAGCACCAATCGGGTTCTTGCAGGCAAATGCCTCAGCACGTCCCAGGATAATGCAGTTAACAACGATCAGGTCAAGGAATGCTCCCAGTGCTGTGTACAGAGATTCTGTATACGCATGCATGAACATTTCAATGACGGTAACCAGCGTTGCGATGATGGCAATGTAAACCGGAATATGAATATCATCCGGTGTGATGTTGCGCACCATGGAAACAAGCATGTTGGACAGGGTCAAGACAACCATAACGGCGATGCCCATGCCCAGTGCGTTGTTCAGGCTTGTGGTGATGGCAAGTGTGGAGCAGATGCCAAGATACAGGCCGAATACAGGGTTCTGTGTCAGAAGCTTATGGATAAAGCTTTCTTTTTTCTCAGTGTTCTTTTCACTCATGATTCAGCCTCCTTATCCATTGATCTTGTTGAACAGATCTTCGGCAGCGAGAATGCCGTTCTTGACAGCAGTAGATGTCAGTGTAGCACCGGAAATCATCGGAATATCATCGCCGATCTTGATGCTTTCCACTTTCTTCACATTGTCATCATCGAAGTACTTGGAACCAACACCGTTGGTTTCATTCTGTTCCAGAGCCTTGAAGCCGGAAACGGAACCATCTGTGTTGAAACCGATCAGGAAGGTCAGACCATTGGAGTTATAACCAATGCCATGGCACTTGAAGATGTAGCCGGAGTTGTCGGTTGTCGCATACACGTTGTCGATCAGACCGGTCTCATCCTGAGCCAGATACTTGTCAGTCACATCCTCGAAGTCTGAATCCGGATAGAATTCCTGCAGAGAAGACTTGATGGCAGCGATCTTGTTTTCGGCAATGACCGGTGCTGTCAGAGAGTTGGCTACAGAAAGCAGAAGTCCGCACACAGCACATACAATGCCGAGCAGGATCATCTTATAGGTACTTGAGTCCTTGTTCTTCATTGGGTTCTACCTCCTCACTTTCCGGCAGCCGCCAGTGCAGCTGCAGCCATAGAAGCAATGGATGTTGAAGTATAGGTTGCACCAGTTGTGGCATCTACGCTGTCATCAGCACCCAGTCCCTTGTAAGCAGCCAGGGCATCATTGGCAACAGCCGCATCGCCGACACCCTTTGTGTCGCCGAACTTGGTTACTTCAACCGAAACAATCTTGCCGTCCTTGACGGTAATGGTTGCCTCATTCTCAGAATAATTGCCGCCCATGTTGTTGATCAGACCGAAGCCCTTTGCCTTGCAGGCATAAACGCCATCGGACTGCTCTTCACAGGTTGCTTCATTGTCCTTGAAATCACCATTCAGGGCAATGCCGGTATCCGAAGCAGAGGCAGAAGCAGAAGCTGCTGCAGTGCTTGAACTTGTTGATGCAGATGTGGAAGCTGCAGATTCTGTGCTTTCAGAAGCAGCCGGCTTGACAGTAGCACCCATAGCAATGGCAATTACCAGGCAGATGCCGCTGACAATCAGTGTTGTTCTGGCAATCTTCCTGGCATCCTTGATCTGGCTGCCTGCACATGCACGGTCAATAGCCGGTGCCAGCATGTTCATCAGCAGGATGGAATACAGAACGCCATCCGGCAGATTTGCACGCCAGCGGATGATGCAGGTCAGTGCCGCAGCACCAGCAGCAAACATGTACTTGCCCGGAATCGTCACAGGTGATGTGACCGGATCTGTCAGCATGAAGACAGCGCCAAACAGTGTGCCGCCAGCCAGTACGTTGAGCAGAACTGTACCCATGGCATTGCCATTGATGGCAGCTGCAATCAGCGAAATGACGACGATGGAGCCGACATAGACAAGCGGTGTTCTCCAGTTGATATCTTCACGGACAACAAGGAAGATGTAGCACAGGATGATCAGCAGTGCACTTGTCGAGCCGATCACACTTGGGTAGTAGCCCAGGAACATCTTGCCGAAGCCGCCGTACTGTGCCATGAAGGAAGAAAAATCAGATCCTTTCATGACCCAGCCTGCACTCTTGATGGTTGCCATCGGTGTGGCGGTTGTTGTGAAGTCAGCATTTGTGGAGCTTGCAAAGCCATTCATGATGATGGCCTCTCCAAAGGCAGCCGGATTAAAGATGTTCTGGCCGAAGCCTCCGAAGACCATCTTGCCAAAGATGATGGCAAAGACAGTAGCTACTGCAATGGCATAGTAGGAAACTGTGATCTTGGAGATCAGCACCATGATCAGGGCTGTCACCCATCCATAGGAATGAGCCAGAGATGATCTGACATCCTTGTGTACAGCCTTGAACCAGAGAGCCTCGGTGATCATTGCCGCAGCAACGCCAGTCAATGCCATGCAGGCAACTCTGACACCATAGTTCACGCCATAGAAGACGCCATAGTAAACAATTGAGAACAGCAGAACCGCAAGCAGGCATACCGTGAGATCGCGCATGATCTCAGATGTTGACTTGCTGTCTCTGTAGTTCGGAGACGCATGGAACGAAAGTTTCATTTTTTAGCACCTGCCTTTTTCATCTGCATCATGATCAGTCTCTTGCCTGTGCGGACATTCTCCGTCACAGCAATCTTGGAAGGACATACATAGCTGCAAAGACCACACTCAATGCAGTCCATCGTATGCAGCTTGTTCAAAGCCTCCATGTCTCTGCCCTTGGCAGCTGCAGCGATCTGAACAGGTTCCAGACCAGCCGGGCAGCTCTCGGTGCATCTGCCGCAGCGCAGGCAGGCGACCTCATCCTCAGGCTTGTTAATCAGAACGGTAAGACCATTGTTCTGCGGTGCAATAGAGAACTCATCCTTGGTGATTGTGCGGCCCATCATTGGTCCGCCGGCAATCAGATACACATCATCAGCCGTATAACCGCCGCAGGCATCAATGATGTCATGGGCAGTTGTCCCAACCGGTACATAAACATCCTGCGGATGGCCGACACCATCACCGGATACCGTCACATACTTGTGTGTGATCGGCATGCCGTTGGTCAGCGCATTGCCAAAGGCAATCGCTGTTGTTGCATTGTTCACAATGCAGCCAGCCTGAATCGGCAGCTTGTCATAACGGCGCCCTGTAACCTCATAGACCAGGGTTCTCTCCCAGCCCATCGGATACACATTCGGCACAATCCGGATCTCAACACCAGTACCCTCAAATGTCTGCTTCAGAGCAGCGATCTGCTTGACCTTGTCTTCCTTGATGGCAACGCATGCCTTCTTGGCCTTGGCCAGCTTCCAGAAAGCAAGAACACCGGTCTTGAGAAGATCCATGTTTGCTTCAATATTCTTATAATCTGCAGTCAGGTAAGGCTCACACTCAACCGCATTGATGATCAGCTGCTCGACGTTCTTCGGATCAGCATACTTTACGTATGTCGGGAAGCCCGCACCTCCAAGGCCAAGCATACCGGCATTCTTGCAGAATGCCTGCAGCTCCTCCCAGGAAGCCTTCTCATAATCGAGCGGTGCAAACGGCTTTTCAGCCGTATGCTTGTGATCATTCTGAATCACAAGATGGTCTGCCATCGTAAGACCAGAGGTCATACGCTTCTCAATTCCCGTTACCGTACCGGAAACGGAAGAGAAAAGAGGCAGATAAAAGTGATCATTGCGTTCAGCAACCTTCGTTCCGACTTTGACGTCATCTCCGACTTTCACGCAAGGCGCACACGGCGCATTGCCGTTGACCAGCGGAATGTAAATCACATCCGGGTCAATGGATCTGTTGACTTCTGCAGTCAGGGTCAAATCCTTATGTCCATCCAGATGACGATGCATCGGTCCTGTAAACAGTGACATATCCTCAGTTCCTTTCCCTTAAACAATCGTGAACATTATAGCATTATTAGCAAATTGTCAAATAGACAATGCACCTCCTGTTGTAACCTTCTCCCACAATTTCCACATACTTTACCCATTATTCATATTCATTCAGACATCGCTGAAAACATGCTATAATCCCTACGCTATGAAAAAAATATTGCTTGCGGCCGGTCTGGCTTCCCTGGTTCTGTGCGGATGTTCGACATCCAAAACAGCCAGCACTGCCAGCAGTGACGTTCCCCTGTATTCCAACGTCTCTACCGATGCCGGCTTTGACACAGTTTTCTACTACCAGGAATACAACCAGGACAAGGATGCCTCGGAAGCACACTTCAATGAAGCCGTCAACCTGTTTACGCACTACAACGATCTGTTCGACATCTATAACAACTACGCTGGCATGAACAACCTCAAGACCGTGAATGACAATGCCGGCATTGCCCCGGTTACGGTGGATCCTGAGATCGTTGCCATGCTGGAGGAAGCGAAGCAGTTCTATACGTGGAGTGATGGCGAGTTTGACATCACCATGGGTGCTTTGCTCAATGTATGGCATACATACCGTGAAAATGGCATCAGCCTGAATGAGGAAAACAAGCAGGGTCCCCTGCCGACGGATGCAGAGCTCAGTGAGGCCGCATCTCATAAGGGATGGGACAAGGTCGTGATCGATGATTCTGCCAATACCGTATATATAACGGATGCGTCGGTGTCCATTGATGTCGGCGGTATTGCCAAGGGGTATGCTACGGAAAAGATTGCCCAGAAGCTTGCCTCGGAAGATAACATCGGTACGATTGCGATTAATGCCGGCGGCAACAACCGCACCATCAATGCCAAGCCGGATGGATCCCCATGGCGGGTACGCATTCAGAATCCGGATGGCGAAGACAAGCTGATCATTGTCTCTGAAACCGGCAGCTGGTCCTTTGTGACATCAGGTGATTATGAACGCTACTATGTAGCCACGGATGGCAAGAAGTACCATCACATCATTGATCCTGAAACAAACTATCCTGCTGACCGCTACCGTTCCGTTTCCATTATTACCAAAGATTCCAGCGCCGCAGACTGTTTGAGCACAACGCTGTTCACCCTGTCCATGGAAGATGGCCAGAAGGTGCTGGATGAATACGAACAGGCTACCGGCAATCATGCCGATGCGATCTGGGTCATGTCAGAAGATAAAAAGGTCGAAGCTAAGAATGGCAAAGACCACATGGGTTTCTACATTGCCTGGACAGACGGCCTGGATGGAGTGATTACATGGGAGCAGTAATCAAAGCAATCCTGCTTGACACCATCTCAGATGTTGCCAAGATCATTCCGTTCCTGTTTGTTACCTACCTTGTGCTGGAATGGATGGAACATGAAACCGGAAAGAAGTTTGAACACTTTCTGGAAGGCCACCGGAAAATTGCGCCATTGGCGGGTGCCCTGTTTGGTATCGTACCCGAGTGCGGCTTTTCTTCAGCAGCCAGCAGCCTGTACGCAACTGGTGTGATCTCGGCCGGCACATTGGCTGCCGTCTATCTTTCCACCAGCGATGAAATGCTGCCGCTGATGATCTCTTCCCATGCCCCGGCAGACAAGATTCTGCCCCTGCTTGCAGTCAAGGTCATTACTGCCATCATTGCCGGCTATCTGGCCGATCTGTTCAGCCGGCACAGCAATATCGATGTTGAGTCTTTCTGCCAGAGAGAACACTGTGACTGTGAGCATGGCATCCTGCACTCAGCCATTATGCATACACTGACCATCACGATCTGGCTGTTTGTCATCACATTACTGCTCAACGGCGCTGTTGATCTCATCGGCATGGATACCCTGCGTGCCTTTGTCTCCCGGTATCCCAGCCGCTCCGTGCTTGTATGCACACTGATCGGCATGATTCCAAACTGTGCATCTTCCCTGTTATTGACGCAGATGTATCTGGATCAGATGATCCCATTTGCGGCCGTTGCCGCAGGTCTGCTGGCCAATGCCGGCGTTGGCATGATGGTATTGTTCCGGGTCAACCCCAACATGAAGAACAACTTCAGGATTGTTGGCTATGTCTGGGCAGTATCGTTTGTGACCGGCATCATCCTGCATCTGTTTTAAAAAGAGCATTGTCACCTTTTTACAGGTATGACAATGCTCTTTTCTTCTAATCTGATCACTTACTATCCTATTTAATAGGAATACGTGCCATCGGCAGGCAGATGATGCAGGAAAGTTACAATGAACGGCAGTGAAACCAGTGCTGAAATGACTTGTGATACGGCCTGTGCACTCTCCAGTCCGCTTAAACCAAACAGAGCTGTTAACAGCAGCACCGCCGGAATCATGACCAGGCCGCTGCGAAGAGCGGCAAGGAAAGTTGCCACTTTGGCTTTGCCAATGGACTGGAACAGCATGTTGCCAAAGACAGACAGTGGTTCCAGCCACAGGGCCAGACACTGCCTGTGCATGGCATGGATACCGATTTCAATGACTTCAGGGTCGTTGCGGAAGAAGGCAACCATCCGGGCACCGGCAAACATGCCGGCAAAGCCAAGGACTGCCATGATGACAGTTCCCAGCAGTAAGCCAAACAGGAAGCCGTTCTTTACGCGGGAATAGATTCTGGCACCATAGTTGAATGCCGATACAGGCTGGAAGCCCTGGCCGATGCCAATGGATACACACAGCAGGAAATTCATGATGCGGTTGACGATGGAGATCGCCGCTACGGCGGCATCTCCATAGCCGCCTGCACATGTATTCAATACCATCATGGATACCGAGTTCAGTCCCTGGCGCATCAAAGATGGCATACCAACCGCAATAATATTGGAGGTAACTTCGCGGGTCGGCTTGAAGTAAGACCAGCCCATGCGGCTCTGTGTTTTGCCCTGCAGATATGGCAGCAGCAGAATTACGGCGCTGATGTATTGGGAGACTGCTGTGGAAAGACCGGCACCGGCGATACCCATATGGAAAACACGGATCAGCAGGGCATCACCAAAGATATTCAGAATACCGCCGGTCGTCAGGCCGACCATGGCATAGAAGGCTTTGCCCTCATAGCGCAGGATGTTATTCATGACACAGCTGGATGTAAATGCCGGTCCGGCAATCAGGATATAGAATGCATAGGTGCGGGCATAAGGCAGGATTGTTTCCGTTGAGCCAAGCAGCCGCATAAACGGATTGATGAATGCTATACCCAGTGCCATGATGATCAATCCTGCAAAGATGGAAAGATAAAAGCTGACAGCACTGTACTGTCTGGCTCCTTCAATATCTCTGGCACCCAGTCGGCGGGAAATGTTGGATCCGGCCCCATGGCCGAACATGAAGCCAAAGGCCTGCAGGATGGCCATCAGGCCAAACACAATGCCGGTGGCACCGGAAGCGCTGGTGCTGATCGTGCCAACAAAGTAGGTATCCGCCATGTTGTAGATGTTGGTGACCAGCATGGAAACAATGGTCGGGATACTCAGTGATAAGATCAGTTTTGATACCGGGGTCTTGACCATCCGGTTATATTGTTGTTCTGCATCTTGTTCCATGGGTGCAATTATAACCAGAATTTTACCGTTCTGTGATTTTTTAATTACAGTTGTTTTTCATACAGCACACTGTCATCAAAACTGGATGTGTCCGGAACACATGTATACATCATCATTTCTGACAGCTCGTTATTCAGCTGTCTGACGGTGCGGATCACACCGTCTGCACCCTCCTGCAGCAATGGTTTCAGAATCACTCTGCCAAGCGATACCGCATCCGCGCCAAGGGCAAGTGTCTTGTAGCAGTCATAGCCGCTTGCAAGGCCGCCGTCACAGAAGATGGCAACCCCGCTGCCCGCCAGTGCTTTTTTAATGTCTTTGAGCATCGCAGCCGGAGGCATACCGCACGGAATGCGGCCGTGGTGGTGGGAAACCACAATCGCAGCACAGCCAGCTTCCTTGGCTTTCACAGCATCCGTCACACTCAGCACGCCTTTTGCCACAAACGGCACGGCACTGTGCTGGCAGTATTCCTTCAGATCCGCAAAGTACACCGGACCTAAAGGCATGCCATCCACAACATCATAGCCGCCGTCTTTACCGGCAATGTGATCAATGTCGACACCAACCGCAACGGCACCCTGATCACAGGCAAAATCAATCTGTTCCAGGATCGTATTATGATCCGCAAATGGCTTGATAATCCGCACCGTATCGGCACCTGTTTCCATGATGCGCGCAAAGGTTTCATCTGATTCCATGCCGACCCAGTTCAGCATATGCAATTGCTTTGCAGCAAGCGCATATTCCTCCATCGGCATACGGCCATTTTCACCAACTTTATTCAAATGTGAAAAGGCAGGCATCATCAGCGGCGTATCATACGTACGGCCAAAGATCTTTGTATGCAGATCCGGCTTAACGCTGTCAATCACCCGCATCTCTACCAGCATATGATCCAGATAACGCCGGTTATGCACATTGGCATCATCCTCTCTGCCATCCGTTACCGGAATCAGTCCCTTGGGTCCCGGCCATTTCTCTTCACTCATCTTTTACTCCTCCTGTTCAGCTTCATTGTAGCCCTGTTTCACTTTGTTCTGCCACAAGAAAACCCCGCCGCTGTATCACAGGCTTCGGGGTTCTCTTATCATATTCTGATGTACTCAGGCTTCTTTCCTGACGTGGCGGTAGCTTGTTGTACTGACCGTCAGGATATAGCCGCTCACCTTCGGATTGATCATCAGGGCACCGCCGTTCTGATAGATCGGCACACAGGCATAATCATCCAGCAGCACTTTCTCAGCCGCGATCAGATCATTCCAGCGTGCTTGGGAATCTGCCGCATCTTCTCCGGTTTCTGCCTGATCAAGCAGCGCATCATATTCACTGTTGGAATAGGAACCGGTATACCCTGGAGAATTGGACTTGTACAGATCCAGGAAGGTCTGTGGATCATCATAGTCAGGTCCCCATCTGGTCAGGCCGATCTCATAGTCATTGCTGTTCATCAGCTGCAGTCTTGTCTTCTTGGGCCTGCTGTCAAGGGAAACTGTCAGACCAGGCAGATTTGTCTGCAGCTGTGACTGCAGGTTTTCAGCCACGGCCTTGCACTCCTCAGAGTCATCATAAAGCAGCGTAATGCTCACATCCCCGCCAAGGGCTTCCTTTGCCCTTGCATAGGCGGCCTGTGCTTCTGTTACATCTTCGCTGATCAGATCACCGGCCGTATCACGGAAGTATGTGCCATCCGGTCCCGAGGCAAACTGCTGGGGAATAAATCCCTGGGCTGCCACAGAACCATCCTTCAATACATTATCGGTAATGCTTGTGCGGTCAATAGCCTTGGAAATGGCTTCACGCAGATCCTTGTTCTGGAAGCGTTCATCCGTGAAGTTAAACGCAAGTCTCCAGGAAGAGCCCTGCATTCTGGTTGTAAAGCCAGCTTCATTCTTCATGGCATCTACCTGTTCACTCGTCAATGTCACAAAGTCAATATTGCCGCTCTGGTATTCCAGCAGTGCAGACTGCGTATCCTGCAGGAAGCGGATGCGGATCTGATCTGTATAGATCGTATCTTTGCCCCAGTAATCGGGATTCCTGGTAAAGGTATACTGGTTGCCCGTTTCCCAGTCGGTCATTGTATATGGCCCGCAATACAGCAGGTCATCCACACTCTGGGCATAATTGTCACCCTCAGATTCATAGAATTTCTGGTTCAGCGGGAAGAAAGACGGGAAACTCATCAATGAAAGCATGAAGGAACACGGCAGGCTCAGATGTACGACAAACGTCTGATCATCGGTGGCTTCTACACCAAGTTCACTGACCGGCAGTGTACCGGCAATGACTTCATCTGCATTTTCAACATGGATCGCCGAAGCAATGAAGTTATATTCCGATGCGGTATCAGGATCCACAAGCCGCTGCCAGCCATAAACAAAATCAGCAGCCGTGACGGGATCGCCATTGGACCACTTGATACCATCCCGCAGATGGAATGTATAGGTCTTGCCATCATCCGAAATATCCCAGCTCTCTGCCAGATCCGGCTGGGCTTCCCCGTTTTCATCACGCTCTGTCAGGCCTGACTCACATAAGCCCTGCATGACAAAGGATGTACCATCGGTTGCTGTTTCATAGTCCATCGTATTCAGGTCCGCATCCACCGCAATTGTCACAAGACTGGAACTGCTGGATGTTGAGGCAGACGATGGCGTGGCCGCCGCCGTGCCGCAGGATGCCAGCAGTGCGGCAGTCAGGCCAAGAAAACCAATACTTCTTGCATGCATAATACTTTCCCTCTCTTTCTATGAGCGAAAGTGTAGTCTTCTCAAAGTACGGCCTCAAGAAAATGCAAGATGTTTCTGTAAGATAAGCGTATTTATTTTCGAATAAAATGTAAATTGTTGCAAATAAAAAGATGGCCCGAAGGCCATCCTTGCTTGCAAGACTCAGAATACTTTGTGGTCCATGATTCTGATCTGACCATTATGTTCCAGATTTTTCAATACGTGGAAATCAACTTCAGACATATAGGCATGGACAACAGAATTCTGTGTCTCGTAAGTAACAACAAAAACGTCACTCTTACGATTCATCATTCTATTTCCTTTCTGTAACGCTTGAATGCTTACGATGATATGTTAGCAGTTGATTCCTTCACTTGCAAATGTGATGCTCAGTCTTCCAGATCCTGCATATCATTCAGCAGGTTCTTCAGCTCTTTCAGCTCATCCAGCGTAAACGTAATGCCCTTCCCCATGCGGCGGGTGCCATCACTCATCTTTGACCAGTTGCGCAGATCATACACCGGTTCCCCGTCATTGTAGCTGATCAGATTCAATTCTTTTGTATACACACTGCCGGTTCTGGCCTCTTTCTTACTTACAGTCCCAAAAGACTGCTCAATATCATAATGAAACTCACTGTCCGCCATGATAATCCCTCCTGTGTTTTCTCACATGATACATGCCTGTATCATCTGGATGCAATACCTTTGGCAAAGAAAGCAAAACCAATGCCATCATTGCCGGCATAAGATCCAATGACGGCACCCATGCGGGAAATCAGGAAGGAAGCAGGATCCTTTCCCTCATACAGGACTGCAGAATCTTTGATATATTTCTGCAGCATGTGATCGTCAAAGCCAGAGTACACCATGCCAAAAGGCTCATCCAGATGCAATCCTTCTTTTTGTACATACTGCATCAGCAGATTGCCGCCGCCTTTCGAACCGCGGGCTGTGCCAAGCAGTGATACTTCACCATCCACAATCTGGATGACCGGCTTGATGCCAAGCACTCTGCCAGCCATGGCTTTCACAGCAGAGATACGGCCGCCCTTCTTCAGATATTCCAGTGTATTCAGCAAGGCAATGATCCGGATCTGTTTTCTTTCTGCCTCCAGCCGGGAAACAATGGTCTCTGCATCCAGGCCTGCCTCACGGTACATACATGCCTTGCGCACAAGCAGCTGTTCTCCCATACTGCATGTCTCACTGTCCACAACATAGACGTGTTTCATCTCTCTTGTACCAAGCAGCGCAGAATGATAGCAGCCGGAAAGCTTTGAAGCAATCGTCAGTATGATAGCTTCATCTTTTTCCTGCATTTCACTCTGCAAAGCTTCCTCATATTGAAACGGCGGAATCTGGGATGTCTTGGGAAATACATCTGTTTCAACCAGTTTTGCATAGAATTCATCCGGTGTCATGGTCACACCATCCAGGTATTCCTGCTCTTTAAAGCGCACATGCAGAGGCAGGATGGTTACGCCAAGCGCAGCTGCCTGTTTCTGACTCAGGTCACAGCCGCTGTCCACAAAGATTCTGATCATGGTATCCTCCATTACGACATTTATTCATAATTGTCGCATAACGATGGATAGTCTACCGTGATCACAGGATGCCTGTCAACACAAAAAGAATCTCAGGCATGCTGAGAATTCTTCTTTGTAAAGCGCTGCTGAAGATGATGTACATGATCCAGGATCCAATGATACAGCCGATTGAGCTTGCGGATGGTCCAGCGCACCGCCTGCATGGTTGGATATGTCAGTAACATGAACAGGATGAAGATCATGATGGCCTGCAGTGACAGTGATGTCAAAGAGAGCAGACTGTCAAAGAAGAAAATACAGAAGAGGGCTGCTGCCGCACATCCCGCCAGAACAGACCCACGGAACAGATTGAATGGCTTGCAGGCATGATAGAGAATGACCAGTCCGACCGTCATGGCAATGATGACTGCCATGGTATTGGCTTCTGCTTCCGAGAAACCAAACGCACTGGCATACACATTCACGCCTCCGATCAGGATCAGCTCACACAGGCCGCCGGGGAAGGCATGATAGAGCACATTCGACAGAAAGTGCCCCTTGATGCGGCCGTCATTTGGCTGCATCGCCAGGAAGAAGCCCGGAATGCCAATGGTCAATGCACTGATAAATGACAGCTGCAATGGTTTGAGCGGATAGGACAGGTGCAGGATGACACACATGATGGACAGGGTTACCGAGAAGATGTTTTTGCTGAGGAACAGCCGGGCGGAACGGTCAATGTTATTGATGACCCGTCTGCCTTCGGCAACGATATCCGGCACTGCAGAAAAGTTGGAATCCAGCAGAACAAGCTGTGCAATCTGGCTTGCCGCATCTGAGCCGCTGGCCATGGCAATGCCGCAGTCTGCCTCTTTCAAGGCAAGCACGTCATTGACACCATCACCCGTCATAGCCACATGATGGCCCTGTTTCTGCAGTGCCACCACCATCTTTTTCTTCTGGGCAGGCGTTGTTCTGCCAAACACCGTATACTGTTTCACTGCTGCAGAGATATCCTCATCACTCGTTAATGTGGAGGCATCCACATAGCTTTCACTGTGCGGGATATGCACCTGTGCAGCAATCCGGGAAACCGTTTCCGGATCATCACCAGAGATCACCTTCACCCGCACTTTCTGCTTCGCAAAGTAGGCAAATGTATCCGCCGCATTCTTGCGGATGTTATTGGAAAGAATGATCAGGCCAAGCGGTTTGGCATCTTCGGCATGAATCACCCCGCCATCCAGATGATCCACCTTGACAGCAAGAAGAACACGCATGCCCTTGCGTACATACGGTTCAAGCTTAGGTTTAATCTCATCCATCTTTTCCCGATAGATAAACTGCGGTGCGCCAACGGCGACATTCCATCCTTCTGAAAAGGATGCCGCAGAATATTTGATCGAAGAAGTAAACGGCACGATCTTTGTGCAGTGCCAGTGCGGATCGTCCCTGAAGAACGCTTTCAGGGCATCGCCGGTCTCATTGCTTTGGTCAAACGCATGGGCATAGGCACTCATGATGGATACAAATTCCGGCTTGGACAGCGAAGAATCCAGCACTTCATAGGCTTCTGTCTTCATGCCGGGCTCCGTGATGGTACCGGTTTTATCCACACACAATGTATCGATGCGGGCCAGTGTCTCAACGCAATTGAGATCCCGTACAAGCACACGCTTCTGGGTCAGCCGCAATACGGATGCCGCCAGTGCAACGGAAGTCAAAAGATACAGGCCTTCCGGAATCATGCCAATCAATGCAGCAACAGTAGACTGAATGGCATCGCCAAAGCTGTTATGCAGTGTCAGATACTCATTGCAGAACAAGAGAATACCAATCGGCACAAGCATGAAGCCGATGACCATGATCAAACGGTCAAGTGACCGCATCATGTCACTCTTGGCAATCTTGACATTAGTGGTCGCCTCTTTGGAAAGGCGTGATGCATAGGATTCATCACCAACGGCAGTCAGTCTGACAAGGCATTTTCCGGTTGTGCAGGCAGAGCCTGAATGCAATGTATCGCCAATTGTTTTTTCAATGTCATCTTCCTCACCGGTAAGCAATGATTCATTGACTTTTACTTTGCCCGAAAGAATGACGGCATCAGCCGGAATCTGATCTCCGCCGCACAGTTCCACGACATCATCACGCACAAGCTGATCGCTTGGAATCTCAATTCTGCCTTCAGCCCGGATGACCGGGTATTTACGAGCCGAAAGAATGGTCAGCTTATCAACGGCTTCCTTACTCTTAAGCTCCTGGATGGTACCAATCAGGGTATTGCAGATGACAACACCAAGGAAAGTGATGTCCTTGTACTTACCTGCGATCAATAAAAGAATTGCCAGAACAATAAAGATCAGGTTAAAGGGAGTCAGCACATTACGGCGGATAATCTCTTCTTTTGTCTTAGTACCGCTTTCTGCCGCTTTATTGACAAGACCATGCCGGATGCGGCTGTCCACCTCATCCTGACGAAGTCCTCTCATTTCAATCTTTTCTTCACTCATATCCATTCACCATCTTCATTGTAATGCCTGAAAGCGCAGGCTGTGAATTGCATCAAAGAGACAGAATTTCACAATTGTTTAAAATGACAGAATCCTGCCCGTATGAATGTTATGATAATAGCATGAAAAGACATGATGAAAATGAACAAATCCAGAATCCTAAACAGCTGCAGCTGCTGCTGGACCAGAGAAGACTGCCATTAACGCCGGAAGGCGAGCAGAAAGTGCTGCAGCAGCTCGCTGCCACCGTTTCATCTTCCCATTTTCTGGCAGTGATACAGCCAGTGCCGGAAATGAGCGGATCACCTGAGGTGCCGGCAGATCACATCAGCCATGTCACTTTGCTGCAGGCAGACGGCAAACGCTACCTCCCCGTTTTCTCCTGTGAAGAAATGATGCAGTATATGCCAGGAAAGATTGATGAACACATGCAGCTGTACTGGGCCGATATTGTTGATCTGGCATCATTCCTTTCCATCAACCGCAATGTGGAAGCAGCCGTCGTCAATCCCGGTAAAGATGATCTTGTCTTAGATCTTCCTCTTTTAACAAATCTTCTGAACCAATACAATACCAGCCCATTCATACAGGCATAACAAAGGATAGCTACCTGTTCATCTAAGTACTGCAATTACTTTTCTTCCAAGCTGATCAAATAGGCACAGTACACCTCACAAACACCAACCGCAAGCATCGCAAACAAGTTGAAGTTGTAAACAATTTTGTGATCCAGTGCAAGTATGAAGGTAATACTGGTAAATGCGGCAATCACATGAATCATCATATTCAGCGTTTTCAGACGTTTTTTCCTGTCATTCTTATCCATTTATTGAAATCCTTTCGACACTAAACAATTGGCGCAGGACACTGCAAATGCAGTGAACCAAAAAGGACCGAATGGTCCTTTCATTGAGAAGATATTGTGCTGTTACTCTACATTCTGGATCATGGCCAGAATATCATCCTTGATGGCATTGTTCACATCCAATGCCGTTTTTCTGTCTTTCTGCATGGAGTAGAAATAGAACTTGATCTTTGGCTCCGTGCCGGATGGACGAATGGCAAACCAGCTTTCGTTGGCAAGGAAGAAGCGCAGTACATTGCTTGCCGGGATGTCTTCATATCCATCTTTGTAATCGATGACTTTAACAACCGGTATACCAGCCACTTCCTTTGGCAGGTTTGCCCTGACATATGCCATCATGCGGGAAATACGCTGGGCACCAGGGATGCCTTCCAGAATGATGTTTGGTTCTGCCTCAGCATAATAGCCATACTTCTGGTAGATATCATCCAGGACATCAAACAGTGTCTTGCCCTGTTTGCGGTAATAGGCTGCGGCTTCTGCCACCAGCATTCCCGCCGAAATACCGTCTTTATCACGAATTTCCGGATGGGCTGCATAGCCAACCGACTCCTCATAGCCAAACAGATACGTATAGCCCTGCTTCTGCAGATCCGGAATGCGGCCGCAGATGTTCTTGAATCCGGTTAAAGACTCAAACATTCTGACTCCATATGCCTTGGCAATACGGGTGGAAAGATCAGATGTCACAATGGACTTGACCATGGCACCATTCGCAGGCAATGTTCCTGCTGTCTTATGTCCTTCCAGAATGTAATTGACAAGGATATAGCCAGTCTGGTTGCCGTTGAGCGGGATGTAGTTTCCTTTATCATCCCGGATTTCAATGGCAAACCGGTCACTGTCAGGATCGGTTGCCATCAACAGTTCTGCTCCGCTCTTTCTGCCAAGCTCTTCACTCATTTTGAACGCCTTGGGATCTTCCGGATTCGGATAGCCGACGGTCGTGAAATCAGGATCCGGATTTTCCTGTTCCGGCACAATCTGCCAGTTTGTAAAACCGCGGTCTTTCAGCATCTGCCGGAAAGGCTTTGAGCCGGCACCATTCAGCGGTGTATAAACAAGCGGAATGGAAAGATCCAGTTCATCGCCATGGTGAATCGCCAGGCTTTCAATAGCATCCAGATACATGCGGTCATAGCTGTGATCCAGCACGGTGATGATGCCGTCTTTGACGCCCTGTTCAAACGGAATGGCATGAACGCCATGGAACAGATCTACCTTTTCAATGCATGCTGTCATGCCATCCGCGATATCACTGGATACCTGGCAGCCATCACTCCAGTATGCCTTGTAGCCATTGTATTCTTTCGGGTTGTGGCTGGCGGTGATATTGATGCCGGATGTGGTATGCAGTTTGCGGATTAAAAAGGCAAGCTCCGGGGTTGGCCGCAGATCATCAAAGACATAGACTTTGATTCCCTTTGCAGCATAGATCGATGCGGCCAGCTGTGAAAATTCCTTTGAGAAATGGCGGGGATCATGGGCAATGATCACTCCTTTGTTCATTGCCTCTTTGCCATGGGCGGCAATATAATCCGCAATTCCCTGAGAGGCACGTCCAACTGTATATCTATTCATGCGGTTGGTGCCAGCACCCACTTTGCCGCGCAGACCGGCGGTGCCAAAAGACAGATCCTGATAAAAGCGGTCTTCGATCTCAGACGGATCATCTTTGATCGCCGTCAGCTCACCACGCAAAGGATCATCCTGCTCCAGCGCATCCAGCCACTGCCGGTATCTCTCCTGTGCATTCTTCATTCTGATTATTCCTCAACTTTCCTGTTCTTCAGATATAGTAGCATTTTTCACCCATTCTCCGGAAACGGTTTTCATAAGTGGCTAATGTGAGTATCAATGTGAACATTTCGTACATTTGGCCTGAATTCATTTGAACCGCAAATGCAAAGATGCTACTATTGTGATGCGCTTTCATTATAGCGTGATCAAAGGAGAGTAAAGAAATTATGAAGAAGTTAATCAAACTGGCAGCTGCTGGCATCATGGCAGCATCCCTGGCAGCTTGCGGCAGCTCCTCAACAACTGCAGCAGCTTCCAGCGCAGCAGCTACAAAGGCTGCTGAGTCTACAGCAGCAGCTACTGCTACAACAGTACCTACAGAAGGACATTACAACATCACCAACGCTACTGGCGAGAAGGTTACTGCTCTGTATGTCTACAAGACAGGTTCTTCTGACAAGGGCACAAACTATGCTGAGAATGGTCTGGATGATGGTGCTTCCGTCAAGGTTGATGTCAAGGTTGACGAGAAGGACGCTTCCGGCTATATGCAGACAGTTGAGTTCACAACTGAGTCCGGCGATACTGAGGATTCCTTCCAGACTCTGAGCCTGGAGGAAGCTGACTTCAGCCTGGTCAAGGTTGCTGATCTGAGCTCTTCTGCTACACAGCAGAATGTCACCTTCAACAAGGATGCTTCTGCAGTCAAGGCTAAGTAAGTTACCTGCTGACAAAAATGAGACAGCTTCGGCTGTCTCGTTTTTTTATGCTTTAATCAGATTTTTGCAAAGATTGCCAGTGCTTCGGCAACGGTATCCACAAGATAGTCTGCCTTTTCTTTCACCTCATCCTCACTGGCATGGAAACTGAAGGAGATATCCGCCGCTTCCAGAAGTGGGATATCGTTGAAAGAATCACCGATGCCGGCAATGACATCTCCGTGCAGCAGCTGCTTTGCATGCAGGGCACCGGTTCCTTTGGATACACCGGCATGGACAACATCGATCCACTGGGTATTCTGATACCCTGCCATTTCTTTGCCATACATGGCATTGATACGGGCTGCGATCAAAGAAGCTGTACGATTGGATGGCGTCCATACGGATACGCACGTGATATGGCGGCCATTCAGTGCATCAATGGATGGCAGAACTGTCTGCTGCGGATATTGGGGCCGGCGCTCATACAGCGTAAAGATATGGCCGTCCGCATGAATATAGAAAATGCTCTCTTTACCGAATGTTTCGTCCAGCATGGCAATCTGCTTTGTGGTCAGAACGCTTTCAAACACCGGGACAAACGTATCCTCTTTTTTCTCAGCAACAACCGCACCGCTTGAAGCCACAATGAAATCCAGTTCCGGGCCATGATCCAGATCATTGCCAAAGCCAAACAGCGGTCTGCCTGTACACAGGCCAAACAGTCCGCCATGGTCCTGAAAATTCAGAATGGCAGATAGATCGCCCGAACGGAAGTAACCGCCCGTGCGGTCCATGAAATGCAGTGTGTTATCAAAGTCAGATGCGAATACCTTCATGCACTTTCTCCTGTTTTATCTCCAGCGCTGCCAATGGCAGCCAACTGGTGAAAAATCTGATTCATCCCGTCAGAGCGGTATTTTGTCTTCAGGGCACAGAGCACATAATGCCGCTGCAGGATGCCGTCTGTCAATTCCAGTTTGACAAGTCCTGCTTCCTCTGCCAGCTGTTCCGGCACAAACACAATGCCTTTTCCTGCTTTGGCAAGCTTCATCAAAGCCAGATCTGAAATGCCCTGCACGGCAATATGCATGGCACAACCATGGGCCTGGAATAAGGATGCGACGTTCTGATAGGAGCCGCTGCCATTTTCTCTGACCAGAAGCGGCAGTTCACTCAGCTGTGCAGCCGATAATTTTGTCTGCTTCTGATACCCTTTCCGGCAGGCCGGCACAATGTCCTGCTGCATAAAAGGAATTCTTTCAAGATCCTCACTGTCTGTATCATCCACAATGCCAAAATCGAGTGCATTGTGCCGCAGCATCTTCAGCACCGCTTCATTGTTGTCAATGTGCATTGTCACATCTGCCTGGCCAAGATGGCCAAAGATGGCATCCATCATGGTTTCCGCAATTGTTTCATTCAGGCCAAGCCGGCAGTGCACCGGCCCATGATTCTCATGGAAGATGGTATGCATTTCATTGAGCTGGGACAGAATGCTGTTGGCATAGGCAAGCATCTTCCTGCCATCATCCGTCAGATAGACCGTGCGGTTGGCACGGTCGAACAGCCGGATGCCATAGTACGCCTCCAGATCACGGATGGCACTGCTGACTGCCGGCTGGCTCATGTGCATCTGTTCGGCTGTCTTGGTAAACGAGCCAAGTTCTGCTGCTCTTTGAAAAACTTCTAACTGTTTAATCATATGTTTTTACTTATGCATTTTATTTTAACATATGAATTGATTCATGTATTTTCTTTTCTTACCATAGAAGCGTTGGAGGAAGGTTATGGAAGAAAACAAAGAGCTGACCCTGTTTACAACATTCTTCAAAATCGGCGCATTCACCTTTGGCGGCGGCTATGCCATGATCCCGATGATTCAGCGGGAAATCGTGGACAAGCGCCATTGGATCGATGCCGATGAGATTCTCGATATTATTGCGATTGCCGAAAGCACACCAGGCCCCATCGCAGTTAACAGCGCTACCTTTGTCGGGGCAAAGATTGCCGGTAAGAAAGGTGCCTTCATGGCAACCCTTGGTGTCGTGCTGCCATCCTTTCTGATCATTCTGGCAATCTCTCATATCCTGAATGCCTTTGAGACAAACAAGTATGTCAGCTATGCCTTTACTGGCATCCGTGCCGGTGTCATGGCATTGATCCTGAATGCGGCCATCTCGATGTACAAACAGTGTCCCAAGGATCTGGTCTCCATCATTCTGATGGCGGCTGCTCTGGTTCTTGTCGCCTTCTTCAATGTCAATGCCATTCTGGTACTGCTGCTTTGTGCCGGTGTCGGCCTGCTTTCTTCTTTGCGGATCAGGAAAGGAGGAAACTGAGATGGTTTTCTGGGAATTGTTTATTACCTTCTTTAAGATCGGTGCCTTCACCTTTGGCGGCGGCTATGCCATGCTGCCGCTGGTAGAGCAGGAAGTGGCAGCCCACGGCTGGATGACCATGGATGAGCTGATCAATTTCATTGCTGTATCTGAAAGCACGCCCGGCCCGTTTGCCGTCAATGTTTCCACCTATGTCGGCTCCATTGTAGCCGGCATCCCCGGTGCCTTTGTGGCAACACTCGGTGTCGTGCTGCCAAGCTTCATTGTCATTCTGCTTGTTGCCAGGTTCTTTGAAGCATTCAAAACTTCCAAAGTTGTTTCCGGCATGATGAAAGGGCTGCGTCCTGCCGTTGTCGGCATGATCACAGCCTCCTTCCTCTCCGTTGCCAAAACCGTCTTCTTTCCCGCCAGCATTACCCTGACACGTCTTCGTGCTGTTTCCTTCTGGCTCAGTGCAGGCATTTTTGTCCTGACGATGTACCTGCTGCACAAAAAGGTCAATCCGATTCTGCTGATCCTGCTGTCTGCCGGCATTGGCATCGCCGCAGGGACAATGGGACTGTTATGAGTGATGGCTGGCCAGATAGATGGCCAGTTTCTGATTGAGCTTGCTGTAAATGCGCTGTTTGAACCATGGCTCACTGGAGGCATCAATGGCTTCCTGCAGGCCAAACCATTTCACACCTGTATTTTCATCCGGCTTGATGCGCAGCGGTTCATGCATATCCGCCTGTAGTAAATACGTCACATTCAGATGCAAATGCGAGGAGACATATTCTCCTCTTTTTTCATGCCCGTCCACGCACAGAATCTCCAAAGAGAAAATATCCTGGGAAAGCGGGATGACATTCTGCAGCCCGCTTTCTTCCTGCACTTCCCGGATTGCTGTATGCAGCAGGTCTCTGTCTCCATCCGCATGGCCGCCAAGCCAGCTCCAGGAATGATAGATCTTGTGATAGCACATCAGTACATGTGCATAATCCTTTGAAACAACCCAGGCACTGGCAGTCAGATGCGCGCCATGATTATCACGTGTATAGATTTCTTCCGATGCCAGACGGCGCAGAATCTCAATTCTGTCTTTTTCTTCCTGCTCATTGAACGGCTGATACGCTTCTAGCTGACTTTTCAAATCCATATGTAACTCCTTAATGCATCACCCATGAGGATGACAGCTTGTTTTTCAATATGTGTCCTGTCACTTTGCCAAAGCCAAGCGGATTGTGATCCACACAGACAAGACACCATCCCGGTTTGACTGGTTCATCATGAATATCGATCGTTTCTCCTCGCAGATAGCGCATCACGCGCTCATCCTTTCGGGACAGATACAGACAGTTTTCAGCATCCTCTTCACGCATTGCCATCGCCATCGGCTGGCTGAAGGCAAACTGCTTTCCTTTATCTTCTCCCAGCAATAGACCGCTGCGCAGCACCCGGATGCCATGCAGGTCAATATCGATATCCGGCTCCAGAAGTATCTTTTCTTTGATTCTTCTGATCTGGGCATGGTCTGCCGTAACCTGCATGCCATCCTTTGCAAAGGCAACATCCTGTTTCTCAATATGCTTTTCACTGCTTCCATCCTTTGCAAGCAGGCAGACAAAGTGTCCTTCCCCTTTGATGCGGTGAGGGAACAATTTGGTGCCGTACGCATTCTGCACAAAACCATCTGCATAAGGCACTGGCACAACATGCAGATCACAAAAACGATCAAGGGCATCCTGGATGACTTCTTCATCTTCCTTGATGGAAAAGGTACAGGTGCTGTAAACAAGCCTGCCGCCCGGCTTTAACATATGCACGGCATTGGCCAGAATCTCTTTCTGCAATGGCGCATAGTAGTCCGGTCCTTTTTCCAGCCAGGATGTGCGCATGGCAGGGTCTTTGCGGAACATGCCCTCTCCGGAACATGGCGCATCGACCAGGATCTTGTCAAACCAGCCCGCAAAAAGATCAGACAGCTGGGATGGTGCCGCACTGGTGACAATACTGTTTTTCACACCCGCTCTTTCCAGTGCGCGCAACAGAATTTGACAGCGTGAGACAGAGATGTCATTGGCAATCAGTACACCCTGGCCCTGCAGCTTTGCGGCAAGCTGGGTTGTCTTGCCGCCCGGGGCAGCACAAAGATCCAGTACTTTGTCACCAGGTTCAACCGGCAGAACCGATGCGGGCAAAGAGGCACTTGGCTCCTGCACATAGTACAGGCCGGCATAATCATACGGGTCTGTTGTGATGCCATCCTGATGATAATAGAACGATGTGGAACACCATGGCACTGGTGAAAGATCATAGGGAAAGGCAGCCAGAAAGTCCGGTACAGAGATCTTCAGCGTATTGATGCGCAGTGCATGCAGAGCCGGCTTGTGCAAAGCAGAAAGATAGTCCGGATATTCCTCTTTGAGCAATTGTTTCATTTCCTGCTGGTAACTCTCTGGCAGTTCCATATGTGTTCTCCTGTATGCAGTCCATTATACACATTTGTGATTCCTGCTTTGCATAAGAAAACCGCATGCGCAGGCATGCGGCATGATTCATCTGCTTTGTACCTCAGGCATTGAAGCGGGCAATATCTGTCACGGTATAACCAGCTGAGGCAACAGCCTCTTTCAAACTGGCATCAGGAATATCATGACTGGAGATAATCACCGTTTTTCCCTTGGTATGGGAAGACTTCACCTTTTTCACCTGGAACTGTTTGCGGATGGCATCTGAAACATGTGCTTCGCACTGGCCGCACATCATGCCATCTACCTGCAGCACAAGCTTCACGGCACCATGGCCATTATAACCCGATGCAATCTTTTCATGCTTGTGGGGATGAAAGAACCCAAACACTGCCCGTAAACCTGCTGTCATCAGAGCCAGGATCAGCAGAATGACAATGACATCTGCTGTATTTAACGTAATATTTGTATGCATCTCCGCCTCCTGTTAGAAAGCGCTAACTAATATAATCATGTTCACAGAAGATGTCAAAAAGAAAACCGGGTTCTCCCGGTTCAATGTTGTCAGTTTTCCTGCAGTCTCTGTACCATCTTCCAGATCGCTTCAGCAGAGTTGAAGTTCTCCGGTGTCATTTCAGCGGCATCAACCTCAATGTCGAAGGCATCTTCCAGTTCAGAGACCAGTGAGATGATGGCAAAGGAATCCAGCAGATGGTTGTCAATCAGCTTTGTCTCTTTTGTATAGTCAATACTGTCATCAATATCGTTGAGAATTTCCAATACACGATCCATGATTTTATCCTCCAGTTACTCTGCTATTGTAGCGCATCCGGCGCCATTGAGCATCCATGTTTCACGTCTGCTTCTGGCCAGCTGCAATCCATTCTGGTCCACAAGCCAGACAGCCGGCAGCTCATGAGAGAGAAACAGACTCATACCTTCATAGAATGAATAAGCACCGGTATTGCCAAAGACAAGGATATCACCTTTGTGCAGCTGGGTGTGTTTGAATCCCGAGACAAGGATGTCATTGGTCGTACATAATGACCCGCAGATGGCATAGGTTTCTTCTGGTCCAGGCTGCTGTGTGGAAATGACGTCGATGTTGGGAATGTACATGCCGCGCAGCTGGCCATCATAATGCAGCTGATGAATGCCGCCGTCACAGATGACATAGTTAGTGCCATCGGTTGTTTTCAGATCCTCAACCGCTGTGTAGTAGCTGCCGCAGGAATAGGCAAGTGCCCTGCCCATCTCCACACTCTTATGTCCCTGCCACTTCATGCCGGCAAGCAGAGCCTTGAATTCAGCCAGACTTTCCGGTGTTGTGACAGTTTCCTTCTGATCCACAAAGTACGGCACCCCAAAACCGGTGCCATATTCCAGCATCTGCAGATGATATCCTGTTTCTGCTTCAGCCGACTGCAGGAAGGCATCAAGCATCGCAATTTCTTTGGTATGTTTCTTCAGCATCTTTTTCTGGGTGCCGGAGAAGAAGTGAATGCCCTTGATATGCAGATATGGATACTGGTCACGATGCGCAATCAGGCCTTTGACAGTCTCAGCATCCATGCCAAACTGAGAGCCGCTGGAAAGCCGCGGCAGTACTTCTAATGTCAGGCCAAGCGCTTTGCCGCAGGCATTGAGGATCTCCATCTGGTCAGGTGATTCAGCAGTGTACAATGCCGCATCTTTGCCATAGCCAGCCATTTCTCTGGCATCTTCTTCTTTCTTGAGA
Organism: Grylomicrobium aquisgranense; assembly: GCF_033971865.1. Classification (NCBI taxonomy): domain Bacteria; kingdom Bacillati; phylum Bacillota; class Erysipelotrichia; order Erysipelotrichales; family Erysipelotrichaceae; genus Grylomicrobium; species Grylomicrobium aquisgranense. Next base: position 34,414 of record NZ_JALBUR010000009.1, read on the forward strand.
ACACCGGAGATCAGCAGTTTTTCCGGCCTGATGCCAAGATGGCGGCACAGACAGAACTCGCCAAACGAACAGACTTCAATATGTTCGGCAATCTTTGCAGCAGTGCTGGTCAGAAAGGGATTGGCCTTCATGGAGAATGTCATGCCCGTGTCTAAGCCAATGCCATTGTGCAGATAGGCAAAACGATTGCGGAAGACATCCAGATCAAACACATAGGCTGGCGTGCCTTCCTTTTCCAGCTGAGAAAGCAGTTCCCTGTTCATTGTACGGCCTCCAGATTGGCCAGCTGTTTACGGTCAATCTTGCCATTCTTATTCAGAATGAATGATTTTACGTGGACGAAGCGGTTTGGCACCATGTATACAGGCAGCCTGCTCTTGAGCGCAATATGCAGATCACGCTTGTCACAGGTGCCGGTGTAATAGGCAATGATCAGGCTTCTTTCCTGATTGTAGGCACAGCAGCTGCGCTCTACCCCATCCATGCTGTCAATGCCGCGCTCCACTTCTTCCAGCTCAATTCTGTGGCCCATATGCTTGATCTGGAAATCACGGCGGCCGGCAAAGTACAGCTTGCCATCTTCACCAATCGCGGCAAGATCACCTGTCAGATACGTACGCACACCATCACGCATCACAAAATGCGTTCTGGTCTGTTCAGGATTGTGATAATAGCCCAGTGCAAGTGATTCACCCGATACGGCAATCTCACCTTCGGCGCCAATGCCATCAACCTGCCTGCCGTCTTTGTCCAGCAGAACGACCTTACGGCCCGGGAACACCTTGCCAAGAGAGAGCTTTTCACCCTTCTGCACCACATGATCAATGACTTCGTACGTGCAGTTGCAGGTGATTTCGCTTGGTCCATACAGATTGACATACAACGCATCCGGCAGATATTTCTGCCAGATGGCAAGCTGTCTTGCCGGCATAACCTCACCAGAGAACATGACGCGGTGAATTGCGGATGGAACTTTATAGCTGAATCCCTTCAGACCAGAGATGATGCACAGGGCACTGACAGCCCAGGTCAGGCTTGTTACCTTCTGATCGATCAGATAATCAATCAGACGTGCCGGCGTAGAGAAGTATTCACGGGGAATCAGCACCATTCTGGCACCTGTGGCCATACTGCTGTAAATATCTTTGGTGGATACATCAAAATCAAACGGTGCCTGGTTGCCAATGACATCATCATGTGCAAAGTGGAAGATTTCCACAAAGTGGCCGATGAAATCCAGCACATCGCCATGAGAGATCAGCACACACTTCGGCACGCCGGTAGAGCCGGATGTAAACAGGCCGTACAGTGGTGAATTGCGGTTGATCTGACCTCTGTTTTTGTTCAGCAGGTCTTCATCTGCTGTTTCCTGGAATACATCTTCCAGCAGGAGGGTTCTGCCTTTCCAGCCAGTACTGTTCAAAGTTTCCACAAGAGATTTCTGCACGATGACAGCGGCTGGTTCCAGTACTGTCAGAATACTGGCAATGCGGGCAGAAGGCTGTTCAGGATTGATCGGCACATAGAAGCCCCCGGCATAGACAGCGCCAAACATTGCTGCCAGCATGGCGCAGGATTTATCCGCAAATACAGCCACTGGCAGACAAATATTGTCGCAGCCGTCTTTGCATAATGCTGTGCCAATTCCCTTGGCATGACAGACAAGTTCATGCCAGCTTAATGCAGATGAAGGATCACAGACAGCTGTTTCACTGCCATATGTTCCTGCTGTTTTTTCCAGCACATCAAGAATATTCTCAGGCATTGTTTCCTCCTTTGGCCTTCAGATACTTTGCGGCCAGCGCATTCCAGACTGCAGCCACATCATCATTGCGGTGGTCCTGCAGATCATAGTGGTCAGCGAGATAGCTGCCAAGATAGGCAGTTGTCTTTTCAGCACCGAAGAAGTTGAGATGATCTCCCTTGTCACGCGTATCCGCGTCCCAGGAGATATTCAGCTCTTTCAGTTTTGTATTCAGATCAATGTATTCCAGATTTTCATCCGCCGCAAGCTCTTCCAGAGCATTGTGCTTGGCAACCGTATAATTCTTCGGACTCGGTGCTGAGTACAGGATCAAAGAAGCGCCGTTTTCCTCGCACAGCTTTTCAATCGCATGCAGAGATTCGATATTGGCTTCCGGAATATTTTTGATCTTGCCGGTTTCTTCCATGTAATCACCGCCTTGATAAGGCTTGACGCTGCGGTTGATGGAGAAACCCATGAAACTCTGGGAAGAAAATGGTGTAAACAGCGTCTTCCAGAAGTTGTGATAGCGCAGGATCGGGAATGTATTGTAAATTGCTTCGGCAAGATCTGACTTCTGCTGGGTCAGTGATGATGCTTTGACCTTGCGGAAAAAGCCATTGGTTTCCAGCAGAATCACACTTGGTTTCTGCGTCTGAAAGACGAGCCGCAAAACTTCTACCGTTTCCTGCAGCTTGGCACCCGGCTGACCGCCGTCATAGCTTGTGTAGCCGTATTTCAGCCAGAGCTCCATCGGATTCATGGAACTATAGGAAAGCGAGTCGCCAACCGCAATGACATCCAGGGAATTCTTTTCCTGGCTGGCAATGCCGCTGTAAACTGCATTCCTGCCTGAGACAAGATTGTGATCGATCATATAGTTCGGGGTCAGGATCTTACCCGGCACAATGAGCAGAGCGGCAAGGATGATGAAGAACAGAAGATTTCGCATTACTTTTTTCATCTTATGTTCCTCCTTAGAACCCGGCATAGATCAGATCTACTGGATCATAGCCGGCACCATAGGCCCCCAGCAGCGCAATGGCAATGATCAGACTGTAGTAGATAGCCCAGCGGCGCGGTGTGGAAAGCTGCGGCACATTGGTTAACAGATCCGGATCCTTCTCCATTCTGAGATCTACAATGGCAACGATGATGATGCCAGCCAGAATCACGATGTAATCACCCAGATCAAGATTCAGATCCATGACATTGGCAAGAAAGCCAGAGATAAACGGTGTGGTAAACAGTTCCTTCATCATGTGGCCAAACTGGGCCAGCGTGCTGCAGCGGAACAGTGTTTCACCCAGACAGATAATGATCCAGGTACGCACCCGGCAGAACCATACAAACCCTGCTGCATTCTCAGACCAGTGCAGCTTTTCCAGCAGTTTGTCCTGTACAGGTTTGAGCATGACTTCCAGCAGCAGAATGACAAAGTAATAGACGCCATACATGATGTAGGGCCACTCACCGCCATGCCACAGTCCGTTTAACAGCCATACTGGCAGTAAGGCAATGGCACTGGTGACGACATTGGTCAGATATTTACCGCAGTGTTTGCGGCCGAATCTGCCCCATTTCTTCATCAGTTTCGAGGTAGATACCGGGAAGAAGATGTAGTTCTTGAACCAGGTGCCAAGAGAGATATGCCATCTGCGCCAGAATTCCGCCGCATTGCGGGCCAGGAATGGCTGCCGGAAATTCTCAGGCAGTTTGACTCCAAACAACTGGGCACTGCCGATGACAATATCGATCGTGCCGGAGAATTCCAGATACAGCTGGACAGTCACGACAACCGCTGAAAAGATGACCATCATGCCGGTGTATTCGGCATGGACAGAGAACAGTTCATTGACCAGGGTGTTCATGCGGTCAGAGATGACCATGCGCTTGAACAGGCCCCATAGAATTCGTACGCCGCCGGTTGTGATGCTCAGACCGGTGATCGGATTGCCGGCAAACAAGGTATCGGCTTCATCTTCCCATCTGCCCATCGGGCCTTCCATGACTGTGGCAAAAAACATCAGGTACAGCATGACCTTCGCTGGGTTGTGTTCTGCCTTGATTCTACCCCAGTGGACATCCAGCAGATAACTGATGGCCTGCAGGGAATAGAAGGAAATACCAATCGGTGCAATCAGTTTGGGAATGGTGATCTCATGATGGGTAATTGCCGCATAATTACTCAGGACAAAAGGTGTGTATTTCAGATAAGCAAGTGCTGCAACGATCAGAAATCCCGCCGCAAAGCAGACTCTGCCGGAAGCTTTCTTCATCTTTTTCCGGCTTTCCCGATCAACTGCCTTCTTTTGAAAATGTTCCATCCAAAGACCTGCTGCCCAGCAGATCAGTGCGGCAGCGATGCACCATACAATCAGCTCATGACTGATAAGCCAGAAAAAGACGGCACTGCCGCCAAGCAGCGTAAACCAGCGGAACTTCTTCGGGGTCAGTTGGTAGGCCAGCATCAGTGCCGGCAGGAAATATATAAAGTAAACGTTAACGTTATAAGACATGGACACCTCACATGCAACGACAGCTAGTATATCCCTGTCAAAGCACAGTGTCATAAGAATTCAGTAATCTTAAGGTTTTTTTAACGCTTCAGAATACGGATATTCCAGATATCGCCAATCGCAATCTTACTGCGGTCATCAAACTCCATCATGCCGCTGTTAATCCGGCGTACACTGCCTTCCTTTTCCTGATAATGGCCGCCATCTTTCTTTTCATCTTTCACAAAGTAACAGACATCAACAGCCGGGTGGTCCAGCTGCAGTATTTCCTGCAGTACGGCATTGATCTCATCCTGCTCATCAGCCCCCGGCAGATGCCTGGCATCTACCTGTCTTCCAGCTTCATTGATTGCTTCCCCATAACCTGTCAGTGCTGAAAACGGTGCAAACTGGGCAGCCCGTGAATCCCGGGCCATCTGCGGATGTTTCTTTGACACATGATGCGGCAGATCAAGGATGTCATCATAGCGGTGAGGATCATTCTGATTCAAAGAAATCGGTGTCATGCTTTATGTCCTCCAATCTGTGCATTGCGCTGTCTGCCCGTAGCCCCTTCCTCAAGATCCATGCCTTTGACTACAGCATTCTTGCCATACTTCTGCCGTACCTTCAGAATCGCTTCCTGCGCTTTACGTTCTTTTTCCATTGCCCGTTTCCAGGCAGCATCATCATGTTCTTCACGGGCACTGTCAAACAGGCTGGTCTGTTCGTTTTTGACAACCTTGCCAGCTTTGCTTTCATCCACAATATTCAAAGCCGTCAGATTCACTCTTCTGACTTTCAGGGAAGGATTGGTGATCTTCTCATACAGGCTGAAAAAAGCTTTCCGCAGCATGGCAGCACTGTTGGTACGATAATCAAGACGCACACTGCCATGGGCAGAAGACGGCACTTTGCGCCCATACCAGTCTGTTGATACAGCTCCGTCAAAATCATCATCATGCACAGAAGACGCATCATAGCCGATGCTAAGAAACAATTCATATGTCACCAGATGTTTTTCTGTCAGATCCAAGGCCAGGGAATCACTCATCTCCTTGACGATCAATCCTGCTTTTTCATAGCTGTACGGCTCCATCAATACCTGTCCTGCCCCTAAGGAATTGGCCGAAGGCGCATAGCCCTTGATATCTGCCATCGTACATGGTTCATAGCCCCAGGCATGATCAATCAGCAGTTCGGCATTGATGCCAAACATGGAATACAAAAGATCTTCGTTGAAGAATTCACCTTTTTTCCCAAGCGAACATCTGGCCACATCACCCATGGTATACATGCCATTGGCTTCCAGCCGTCTGGCAATGCCATGGCCGACCCGCCAGAAATCGGTCAGCGGCTTATGGGTCCACAGAGTTCTTCGAAAACTCATTTCATCCAGGCAGGCAATGCGCACACCATCTTTGTCCGCCGGAATATGCTTGGCCACAATATCCATGGCGCATTTACACAGGAAAAGATTTGTGCCGATGCCGGCTGTTGCCGTAATACCGGTCTCATTCAGTACATCATGAATCATCTTTACGGCAAGCTGTCTTGCACTCAGATGCATAGCTTCCAGATAGTCCGTTGCATCCATGAACACTTCATCAATGGAATACACATGGATATCATCCATGGATATGTATTTCAGATAGATATCATAGATCTTTGTGCTTATCTCGATGTAATGGGCCATATGCGGCTTTGCGGCAATAAAGCCAAGCTTGAGGTAAGGATCTTTCTGCAGTTCAATCATGTCGGTTGAGACACCATGGAACGGTGCACCATGAATCGCCATACGGCGTTTCCGGTTGATCGCAGCGACATCCTGTTTGACTTCATACAGGCGCGGTCTGCCCGGGATGCCAAAGCTTTTCAAAGCCGGTGACACAGCCAGACAGATTGTCTTATCGGTGCGGGAAACATCTGCCACCACCAGATTGGTGCGCAGAGGATCCAGTCCACGCTTGCGGCATTCGACTGAGGCATAGAACGATTTCAGATCAATGGCAATGTAAACACGTTCACTCATGAAAGCTGGTGCATCTTTGCTCCGCAGTGCGGGCATACATCGTGTTCCGTGCTGCTGGTATAGCCGCACTCCGAGCAGTCACACTCAGGCAGATACTTGATGCCGCCGACATAGCTGGGATCCTCCACGGTATGATGGATCCAATGCGGCACACTCTTCTTCAGTGCCTCATAGGCAGACTCATTCCTGCCTACATGCACACCTTTCTTCTTCAATTGCTGATTCTTCATATTCACATTCTCCCAAAGATGCAAAAAGCACCAGAATGCTGTGCTTTTCCATCTTTATTCTCTTATTTCACAGGCACCATTCTTCCGGGTGCTGCCCTTATTATAATCCTTTGCCATCGTTTCCCAAAGACAGATGAAAGCATAATAAAACAGAGGCTGGCAGCAGCCAGAATCCTCTGTTATAGATGCGCTGCTATTGCGTTGTCTTCAGGCAATGGATGCGGCATAGATCTTATCGATGGCGTCCTTCAGGGTTGCATTGAATTCTGCATCGGTCTGATTCACACGCAGATCCTGTGCAAGAGCACGTGAGAAGGACGCAATCAGGCCATGGTTGCGGGCCAGCTTCTCATTGGCTTCTGCCTGCGAATAACCGCCGGACAGTGCCACCACTCTGACAACACGCGGATCCTGCATCAGATCACTGTAGAAATTATCAACACTCGGAATGGTCACCTTGAACATCAGTTTGCATTCTTTCGGCAGATCCTTGAGATGTTTCATAATCTCTGCCTTCATCAGCTCTTCTGCCTTTTCCTTTTCCGGGCAGTGGATATCGACTTCCGGTTCAAGAATCGGTACAAGGCCATGGTGGCCGATCTTCATGCCGACTTCAAACTGCTGGTCAATGATATCCTTGATTCCCTTGGAATTAGCTTCGTGGATCACAGAACGCATCTTTGTACCAAAGATGTGATGTTTGACAGCAGAGTCAAGCAGCTCTTCCAGCTGCGGCATCGGTTTCATCAGCTGTACGCCGTCTTTCTCTTCGGCAAGGCCCTTGTCAACCTTGAGAATCGGCACTATACCCTTGCGCTGCCACAGATAATCTGCCGTCGGCATGCCATCAATGGTACGGTTCATGGTGTTTTCAAACAAAATTGCGGCCAGAATATGCTCACTTGTAAATGATGGTGATGTAATGATTCTCGTTCTCATCTGATGCACGATATCAAACATTTCTTCATCATTATGCCAAGCAGAAGAATCGATACCATACGTCTTCAATGCCTTCGGTGTACTGCCGCCGCTCTGATCCAGTGCAGCAATAAACCCCTTTCCTGATTCCATACGTTTCAGCTGTTCTTCATTCATACGTCCTCTGACGCTCCTTTCTGATACATTCCATATCGTTTGAACAATACTGTTGGAAAGAAAACTCTTTCTCTACCTGCATTATGAATCATTTCCAGAACGATTTCATCTAATGTGTTCATAATCAAGCATACAAAATCAGGATTTCGTATTGCCGCAGAGCAAAACCTTATTCTACTGCAATCTCAGCTCCATCATTCAGCAGCGTAAATGAAACAGGTTCAGACAGCTTCTGTACATACTGCAGCTGTCCTGGTGCACCAGAGCTTTTGGCAAAGGCAATTTCAAATTTAAAATCAGTAAGAATATCTTTCAACGTATTCTTCTGCTCCTCTGTTTCTGCCTTGATTGGTGTTGACACCCGGCATCGGTTCAGACACTGCAGATCATCAGAAACATACTCCTTCAGATCTAAATCAGGAATCTCTGAATTCTCATTGTCATCATCCAGATACCCCCTGGTCTGATCATAAAAATCAGATTCATTGACAACATACGGCTGCAGATCACTGTAATACAGATCTCTGATCAAGTACTGCTTGTTCTGATATTCTTCCAGAAATACATATCCTTTAAACGTACCCGTATATGCAGGAAGATTATCATACGATGTACCACTGTCCTGGCCCACCTTTCCCGAACCAGTTCCACAGGATATAAGACAAATACTGAGTAGAATAGCAAATAATGATTTTTTCATTATGGACTTCGTATTTTCCGTGTCAATGCATGGGGAACAAGCTACCTTGCGTATGACGGAAGCGGACGTGTCAGACGGGAAAGAGAAGTATCAGAAGATACGCCATATGACGTCTGTGTATTCAAAAGCGGAAAGATCTACAATTGCGACCTTACCGCCAACTACAACATCGGCGCCCGTTATTTTATCCGCGGGCTGTTTATATGGAATCACCCAATCTTATGACAAAAGTCTCTCTGGTTCCTGCAACAGTCTGACGATCCCGACATAAGTCTGCGAAACGTTAGTACAAATGGGCATATAAGCCTCGGCTCGTGTGCTGTTACTGTATCGTTTGTGCAGACGGAAGTCTGAGGGCACACAAGCCCTTGGAAGGCACGTCTATAGTGCGTCAGCTCTTAGGCGGGGAGATTCACTTTCTTTCTGCTTCCTTCTTCCAGAGAGACGCATAGACACCATTCTTCTCCATTAATGTATCATGGTTTCCTTCTTCCATGATTTTCCCATTCTGCATCACAAGGATATGGTCGAAGTGGCGAATCAAATCAAGACGATGCGTAATGACAAACAATGTCTTATCTTTTTTCAGATTGTTAAGTACATTTGTAATGATTTCTGAGCTGGCCTGGTCCAGTGCGGAAGTCGGCTCATCCATGAAGATCACCTTACGGTTACTGTAGAAAGCTCTTGCCAGAGCAATCCGCTGAATCTGACCACCGGATAAATCACTCTTTTCCCCTGAGGGAATATCCTCAAATCCCTTCTCTTTCTGCAGAATGAAATCACAGTCTGCTTCCTCTGCAGCTTTCTTTACTTTGTCCATGTCAGGATGTTGATCCACGGCAATGTTTACTGCAATACTTTGATGAAACAGAGAAGATTCTTGTGAGATATAAGAAATTTCTTGTGGAACAGGTGTCTCAACTTTGCCAGTGTCCGGTGACAGCACGCCGAGCAGCAACTTCATTACGGTAGACTTTCCACTGCCTGTTTCACCAACAATGGCCGCCTTCTCCCCACGTCGAATTCGGAAGGAGACATCATGCAGTACTTCCTTCTGGCCATAAGAGTATCTGACATGTTCAAAGACAGCAGCGTCCTTTTCTGTCGTCTCTGTCTTCTTTATCTGTGGCAGATCCACGATTTCAAAGATTCTTTCTTCATGAACAGCCTGCTGCTTCTCAATCACAAAGTAAAGTCCGAGGGATACCATCATCTGACACATCTGATCGGAAAGCGGAACGGCCATCATAACATTCGGAAAACTAATGATATTTTTACTGGCAAGATATGCACCAAGCATCAGAATCATTCCGATCAGTACGCAGTCACCAAATAAGCCAATGGCAGCTCCGCGTACATACGTATACATGTCTCTCTTCCTCTGATGGAAAACGATCTGCTGTATTTTACTGCTCAGTTTTCCTTCCAGCAGCTGCTGAATGGAAAAGGTACGGACCTCTTCAGCCCCGTCAACGCCTTCCTTCATAAAGACGGTCAGATCACTCTGTTCTTCCGTAATTTTTCTCTCCATCTCTTTTTTCTCTTTGGAGAACAACTGAACAATAAAGAGATTGGCTAAAGCACACAACAGGCACAGCACAGCAATCCGCCAGTCAATGAAACAAAGATAGATTGTACTAAGAATACCCGAGAAGATCGGTTCCAGTACCCAGCCGCTCATGTTATATCCGCAGCACCAGGAGGCAGCTGTATCTGCGTCAGTACGCATGCGGTTATGAACATCCTGCACCTTGTATTTCTCAACAGCGGTTTCTTCCCCGTTCAGATAGGCATGGAGCATATCTGCCCGCATCGCATCACCAACTTTTCGTTCGATGCATTTGGTGCCATATCTGGTGAATCCGGTAAGCGGGGATACACATGCCACGGCAAGCAAATACAGCAGAATCTTTCTCATCTGATGAGAATCAAAGGAATCATTCTGAATCAGCCGCATGGTCTGCCGTAAGAGAACACCAATGGAGGAGAAGATGATCAGATACCCTGCTGCCATCAGAAGACTTAGCAGTATTAACAAGAAAAGATATGGCTTCAGATAATGAAGCGTCCGTTTCATCAATTTACGCTCTTTCATATGGATGACTCGTTTTCCTTCGCCCACTTCTCATATTCACCATAGGTACCGTCAAAGACAATTCTTCCCTTGTCCATGTAAATGACACGGTCCATGTATTTCAGCAACTGTTTCTGATGCAGCACAAACACCATGGTCTTATTCTTTCCTTCAGCCAGAATATTCTGCATCACTTTGTCAGCTGTAAGGTTATCGGAAGCAGAAAGTGATTCATCAAACAGAAGCACGTCCTGTTCATGCAAAAAAGCGCGGGAGATAGCAAGCCTCTGCTTCTGCCCGCCAGATAGATTCCCCGCATTGCCTGACAGCACTTCATCCAGATGATTATCAAAATCCTGCATGCAGGTCAAAGCAAGAGCCTCTTTGATTTTCTGATCGGAAATGCTTTCACCAAGAGTCAGATTGTTACGGATCGTGTCATGAAAGAAAAAAGGAAACTGCTGCACCAGCGCAGCATGCATTAACTGTATCTTTCCATCTGAAGGTCTATCCATGTTCCCCATCAGAATCAGCAAAGTGGATTTCCCGCATCCGCTTTTTCCCACCAGCGCCGTCTTTTCACCTTTTAGAATCCGCAGGCTGATATCACTTAATGCATTTGTATTCTCTTTGTCATAATGATAGGAAACATTCTCCAGAACAATCTCATCTGCGTTGTATACTGTCTGTTTCTTTGGAACCTTTGTACTACAGAAATCCGCAATCCGCTTCACAGAAACACTGTTCTGCCTGCTGGCGGCGATTAGATCGATATAGTGCATCTGGCTGATCACAAGCGTCTGACAGATGTAATACACAGAAAGAAAGCTGCTCAGGGAAATGATTTCACTAGGGATCATATAGAAACCTGCCAGGAAGATGGCAAAGATTGGCAGCATCCCGCAGATGTTTCCAATCACCTGCACTGGCATGGCAATCTTATCAATGCGCAATGTCTGCCGCGTATATAGCTTCTCAGCAGGCAGCCAACAGGCATTCGCAAAATCTTCCTTTTGATATGTGCGAAGGATTGATCTGTTGTTCAGCACATCATCCAGTGCCAGGTTCATTTCTGTCTCTGCCTGCTTGGAAACGCCAGCTGCTTTTTCAATAGACCTGCTGACAGCACGTTCAAAGAGGATAGATAAAATCATGACACCGATATACACCAGCGCAATAACCGGTGAAACAAGACAGATATGAATGACAGTAAAAATGATCAGAATACCTTGATAGAGAATGGAAGTCAGCGTGGACGAGATGTATTCCACAGTCTGCGGGATATCGGACTGAATGAGCGTATAGATATCCGCCGATTTCTGCATTTTCTCATGCATCAAAGGGAGGCTCAGAATCTTCTCATAAACTTTCTTTTCAAGCACAGAATAGGTATAAGTCTGAATCCGTGTCAGCAATGGATGATACACAAACCGATCAAAGCAAATATAAATGGAATACACAAGAAGAGCGGAAAGAAAGATCCTGCCCAGCACATGCAGATCCGATACACTTCCAGCAGCTGCTGTAAAGTCTCCTAGAGCATCTGAGGATTCGATCAGCAGAAAAGTTGAACCAATACTCAGAAGAATTGCTAAGCTCAAATAGATACGCAGTTTTTTCAGGTTATACAGAATCCACTTCATCATTTTCTCCAAAGACTGCTGTTTCTATTATAAAATCATACCCTCTTAATCTATCAGCACATTTGTTCTTATCAAGAACACTTTTATCTTTTTCCGCAAACCGAAGAGGCGGGCAAATGTGGCATCGTTATCTACCCCCAGCAGTTATTACATTGAGCATTTCGTAACTGATAGATACAATTTTCATCACTGAAATGAATTGGCTCTGTATTTCTAAGCTTCAACGTATACACGATATCGCGAATAAATAGTCAAAAACTAAGTATCAATTGTCTATTGTTTCCTCTTTTTCAGCATTGGTACAATGCTCAGCAATGATGCAATGATTGTCAGAACAAGGCCTAATACAGCCGGACTCTTGGCACCCATGTGGTCCATCATGGCACCGGAATACATCAGGGCAATGGTACCGGAGACACCGGAATACATCGTATCGCACAGTGCATGTGCCGTTGTGCGCAGGTCACTCATGACGGTTTCTTCGGTGATCTGTCTCTGGGTTACCAGCATGAGACCGTAGCTGAGGTTGACAAAACAGGTGCTAAGAATGACCATGGCAGGATTGACGGCAAATACAATCAGCAACATCGTCACAAGCAGTGATGCGCTCATCAGGAACAGGCGCAGGTGGCTGTTGATCTTCTGCATAGGTCCGGCCATCATGATGCAAAGTGCCTGGATCATCACGCCCAGGAAGGAATCCAGACCCATGATGCCGACATCACCGCCGACACTTTTCAGAATGACAATCTTAAGATTATTGATGGGTGAAACAGACAGACCGCAGAGCAGAATGATCACCAGCAAAAACATATATGGATGGATCTGAAACAGGTCTTTCATGCCGGTTTTTTTCTGCTGTGCCTGTTTCTTGGGATAGGGCTCTTCTTTTGCAGCAAATGCAAAGACAAACACAAGAATGCCAAGAACAGTCATCGCAATGGGCATGACATCATAACCCTGTTTCTGGATCCAGATGCCCATGATTAACATGGCAAAGGCATAGCCGGCAGATCCGGATGAACGGGCCCGGCCGTATTTGGCGCCATCGTTGTGGAAGCTTCTCAGCATCCAGGCATCCAGGCTGGATCCCAGCGGCAGGCACAGAAAGCCAAACAGGATGAAAAGGATGGCAGCGATAGTCAGGTTTGTTTTCGCCATGAAAAAAGCAAGAAAGGCTGCTAATACAGACAATGCAAATACGGGCAGGAAGACCTTGCGGTTGCTGGTGAGACGGTCACACAGCTGGCCAAGGACAAAGCTTCCCACAAAGCTTGCCAGCATGTAGCCGGCAAGGGTGATGCTCAATGTGGTATTTGCCATGCCGCAGGCAAGGAAATAGGCACTGACCAGACCGCCGAAGCAGGCAAAGAATGCCCAGAACAGGCCATCCAGCAAGCTGAAGTGCAGTACACTTTCACCTTTCATCATACTCATGGAATAAGCGCTCCTTATGCATTGCCCTTTTCAGATAAGGGCAGAATCAGTTTACATCGGAAGCCGCGTACCTGATAGTAGGAGTCGGCCCCATTATGATAGATGAAAATATGGCCATAGCGCTTCTCGCCAAATAAAGCGCCACCCCTGTTACGGATATCGTCTGGTGTTAACAGCCAGCAGCTTGTCTTAAGATCAAAATCGCCAGATTCCTGCAGGGCACGGTAATCTTCTTCATCCAGCAGTGTAAGTCCATGTCGTGCAGCCAACGCCATGGCACTGTCACCAGGCGCATTCTTCTTTCTTGCCAGTCTTGCCTGTTCGTCATAGCAGACACTTCTTCTGCCAGCTGGTTCCTCATTGGAAAAGTCCACAAAGACAATCTGGTAATCATCTCTTTGCAGCACATCCGGCATTCCGCCGGTTTCTTCCATCCACTCCAGGCTTTTCCTGGCATCAGAATCTTTTTCCAGCAAAGACTCCACCTGATCCCAGCTGATATCCGGATGTCTGTTCATATTTGATAGGAAACGTTCTTTCAGCCATTCCATATACATTGCTCCATGGCATATGGTACGGCATGTCCATGCACAAAGCAAAGCCGGTTTTTACTGTAAACCGGCCTTCTGTCTGATGGTACGCCGCAGGGTAACAAATCCAGCTACCAGCAGTGCTGCCAGAGTAAATTGTGTATACATGGCTTTCTCCTCGGTTAGTCATATCTAACTATTTGAAATATAGCAGGGTCTGCCGGAGATTTCAACTGGCATAATTCAAAGTCTTTACTTGTTTTGTATAATAGTGAAAAAGGGGATTTTCTATGCATAAAACAAGAAGTATTGTACTGACCGGCCTGATGATTGCCATCGGCCTGGTTATTGTCACCATATGCCGGACACTGCTTGGTGTTTCGTTCATGATTCTGTTTTCGCCAATGCACTTTCCGGTGCTGATTGCCGGCCTTGTCCTTGGGCCATGGGAAGGACTGATCTGCGGTATTGTCACACCTGCTCTTTCTTATCTGATCAACGGACTGCCCCAGATCGGGCCGCTTGCCATGATGGCAGAGCTTGGTGTTTATGGCCTGGTAACAGGCCTGATCATGAAAAAGGCAGATAAACGGAAAATATCTTCCATCTATCTGGCACTTGTTCCAGCAATGATTCTGGGCCGCATTGCCGGCGGACTGATTACCGCACTGCTTGTTTCCAGCTATTCCTTCAATGTCTGGATCACAGCATACTTTGTCTCTACAGCACCGGCAATTGTCATTGACCTGATTGTCATTCCTTTCCTTGTCAAGGCACTGCAGAAAGCGCATCTTGCCTGATCACAGTCATTCATTTCCGGATATGATCTGCTGCGGCACATCATATCCTTTTTTCATTTACACAAAGCTGCTGCCCTTCACTGCCTTTGCGAGCCGTTTTGCATTCGTGATCCGCCGCATCAGGTCATCCACGCTTTTGATTTAGTTGCGGCGCATACCCCGTCTATAGCGGTAAAAGACGTTTAGGCGGGGTTAGCCGCCTTTCTTCTTCCTGCATGACGGCGATATCCTTCATTATCACGCTTCTCCTGTTCCTGAATATAAATTCTTACTGCTTCTTCTGTAGTCTCGGATACGGTACTCAGGAAGTAGGTGTCAGACCAGAATCGATCCCTACAATCATATTTTTCTAATGCGGATGAAAACTCTTTCCTTAGCAGGCGGGAGGTGACGGTTTTATAATTGTTCACCAGTTTAGAGAGCTGCGTCTGCGGAGAGGCTTCAAAAAGAATATGAACATGATCCTTGTCCGTATTAATTTCCAGGATCCGGCATTTCCAATCGTCTTCTACAACTTTGTGGCTGATCTGAATCAGCCGATCCGAGAGTTCTCCTGTAAGCACTGAATGCCTGTATTTTGTAACGACAACCAAATGGTACTGAAGTTTGTAGATTGCATGTCTGTTCTTATGATATTCAGTGTAATAGTCCATATCCATGTCTCCTTCTGTATATATTACCACTAAATATGTTGTGCTGTACACAGGAGGAAATAAACCATGCAGGTTGCTGGCAGCTATGGTGTGCGTATTCGGGATGACTATGATGCACTGAAAAGAACAGCAGATCTCTTTTCGAATGCCGTTTCCTATCTTGTCCGCCCTTGTGAAGCAAATACCTTGCAAAGGCGTCAGAGAATGCTTGAATGCATGATTCATTCTTCTGATGGGGTTTCTTCATCTGACTCCTTCGATCAGAGGTTCCCAAAATTTCCATCCTATTATCGCAGAGCCGCTATTACACAGGCACTTGGCGTCGTTTCTGCTTATCAGTCAGCGCTGAAGAACTTGATGGAAAACGGTCGCAAAGGAAAAATGCCAAAGCTGGATTCCTGCAGTCATCGGATGCCTGCATTGTATCGCGGCAACACATACAAGCCAGTAATAGACAAAGAGACTGGCGAAGTGCTGCCATCATTTTGTACAATTCATTTCTTTACAGCTTCCACTGTCCAGTGATAGGGATCTTCTTCCCGTCCCCACTGAATCCCGCTGAGGCGGCCATACAGCATCTGAGAAACGGGGCCGATGCGTCCCTGGGAAATGACGACAGATTCATCATGATAGCGGAGTTCGCCAATCGGTGCAATCAATGCGGCAGTGCTTGTGCCAAAGCACTCCTGCAGACTGCCATCCTTTCCATCTTTCATGACATCATCGATGTCTATATGCATTTCCTTTGTCTCTATGCCCTGTTCTTTGGCAAGAGTGATCACACTGCGGCGGACAACACCATCCAGGATCGTACCTTCGCATGGTGCAGTATACAGGACATTGTCCTTCAGAAAGAACACATTCATGGAGCCTGCTTCTTCGACATAGCGGTGATGAATGCCATCCAGCCAGAGCACCTGGTCATAGCCCAGCTGGTTGGCCTTGGCCATCGACTTCATGCTGGCAGCGTAGTTGCCGCCGCACTTGGCATAGCCTGCCAGTCCCGGGGCAGTGCGGATGTATTTATCCTCGACATAGACCTTGATTGGTTCCAGTCCGTTTTCATAGTAGCAGCCGCTGGGACTGGCAATGATGACAAAGCGGTATGCGGAACTTGCCTTAGCGCCAAAGCCGGTACCGGTCGCAATAATAAATGGTCTCAGATACAGTGATGTACCAAACCGATGGGGAATCCAGTCACGGTCAATCTGAATCAGTGCCTTGATGCCATCAATGAAGTCAGACTGCAGCACAGGCGGAATGCACATTCTTTCGGCACTCTTCTGAAAGCGTTCAGCGTTATCCCACGGTCTGAAAAGAAGAATCCTGTCATCCTTGGTCCGATATGCTTTGATGCCTTCAAACACTTCCTGACCATAATGGAATACACCGGCACACGGATCCAGCTGAAAGCTGTGATATGGCTCAATGCGGGCATCATGCCAGCCTCTTTTGGCATCCCAGTCCATCAGGAACATATGATCCGTAAAGTATTTGCCAAAGCCAAGCTGGGTTTCATCCTTCGGCTTTGGTTTAAATGACTTGGTCTGTGTAATCTTGATCTTCAGCATTTCCCCTTCTGCCCTTTCTTTGCTTAATATGCGCTGGCTCCATAGTTGGACAGGTAGCGTGCACTAGGATCATTCACGTCGCATCCCTTCCAGCTGCGGTTCGGCATCCAGAAATCCTTAATCATATCTGCTTCACCAGGATAGAACTTTTCAAAGATTTCACGGTACAGCAGTGATTCTTTTGTAAACGGTGTGCAGTAGGCATACTGTCTGCGCTTCTGTTCATATTCTTCATCTGTATAGCATTCAGCTGCATATGCCTTCAGATCATCTGCCAGGGAATGGCCGACAGCATCTGAGAAGGCTGCCTTGTCACGGAACAGAATGTTATGGGGCAGGCAGTTGTCCCTTTCAAAGGCATGGCGCAGCAGATACTTGCCCATGTGGTACGTGTTCATCTTCATAGCCGGATCAATGCCCATGACATAGCGGACAAAGGCAAGATCGCCAAACGGCACTCTGCCTTCCAAGGAGTTGGAAGAGATACAGCGGTCAGCGCGCAGCACATCGTACATATACAGCTCCCTGATACGCTTCTCAGCTTCCTTTTCAAAGCTGTCCGCATCCGGCGCAAAGTCGGTGTATTTGTAGCCAAACAGTTCGTCGGAAATTTCGCCGGTAAACAGTACTTTGATGTTGGTTGTCTCATGGATCTTCTTGCACAGCAGATACATGCCAAGTGAAGCACGGATAGTCGTGATATCCCAGGTGCCAAGGATCCGGATCACCTCCGGCAGTGCTTCCAGAATGTCACTCTTTGTCATGCGGAACTCAGTGTGCTCACTGCCGATGAAGTCAGCCACTTCACGGGCATAGCGGCAGTCGATGGCATCAGTATCCATGCCGATGGAGAACGTGCGGATCGGCTTGTCAGAATGGCGCTGGGCAATCGCACAGACAAGGGAGGAATCCAGACCGCCGGAAAGCAGGTAGCCTGCCTCGGCATCCGCATCCATCCGCTTTAATACGCCATCAATCAGCAGATCATGAATGGTGCCGCATACTTCTTCCAGAGATTCTTTGCCAACATGCATCGGCTGCCAGATTTCGGTATATGGCGTGAACTTGCCATCCTTATAGAAAGTGCCCGGCGGGAATGGCATGATGCGCTGGGCAATTGGCTGTAAGGATGCGGCCGTGGAGCCAAAGCAGATCTTTCCGTTTTCGGTATAGCCATAGAACAAAGGACGGATGCCGATCGGATCACGGGATGCGATCCAGCCATCTTTTGCGGAATAGATTACCATGGCATACTCCGCATCCAGCAGTGAGAACATAGCTGTTCCCATCTCTTTGTACAGCGGCAGAATAATCTCACAGTCTGAGCCGGACTTGAATGTATATTTATCAGAAAGTGTTTCTTTGATCGGACGGAAGCCGTAAATTTCACCATTGCATACGACCAGATCATCACCCAGTTTAAATGGCTGCATGCCTGCCGGAGTCAGACCCATGATTGCCAGGCGGTCAAAGCCAAGCATACCATGATCTGTTGTTACAATGCGGCTGTCATCAGGCCCGCGGTCCTGCAGTCTTCTTAACCCTTTTTCAAAAGCTTCCCTGCTGGTGGCAGGATCTGTTGTTACAAGCAATCCACACATGATTTGTATCCTCCCGTGAAAAAACAGTCCTCATCCCATGTTTGGGACGAAGGACTGTACTCCGCGGTGCCACCCAGAATTATTGATCACTCGATCAATCGCTTAGTCTCCTGACAATCATCAGGGGTCAATCAGATAACGGTCTGCTCCCGTCGAAGCCTACTTTTCACATTTCGGTCCGAGGCTCAGGGGTGTTCTTTCAGCAATGCGCAATATCGAAGTTTTCACTGTTCTTCGACTCACTTGGATCCGCCTTCTGCTTACTTCTCCCCTTCATCGCTTGTGTCTCTGTTTTACGCCTGATGAAAATGAATGTCAATAAAATTTTCTTGTTTTCTGCAAATTGTTAAATCTTTTTCATTTATTTCTGATTTTGTTTCATCTGTTCCTGCAGTGCCTGCATGACTTCTTTCTCAATTTCCTGCGGCACCATGCCGGTGATCGTACCGCCATTGAGTGCAATCTCCTTTACAACCGAGGAAGACAGGAACGAATACTGCGGCCTTGCAATCATTAACATCGTCTCAATATCAGGATTGAGCATCATGTTGGCTGTTGCCTGTTTCAGCTCATACTCATAGTCTGAAACTGCCCGGATGCCTCTGACGATTGCCACTGCCCCCAGCTGTCTGGCCATATCGACTGTTAAGCCCTCACCAATCACCACCGAAACATTGTGCACCTGCGGCAGTGTCTGAAGGCTTCTGACGATCAGATCACGGCGCTCTGTCTCGGTAAACAGGCACTTCTTGTTTACGTTGCGCATGATCAGAACCGTCACTTCATCAAACATGCGGCTTGCCCGCTCGATAATATCCATATGGCCATTTGTGATCGGATCAAATGTGCCAGAATAGACTGCTTTCATCAAAATGCCCCCTTAAAAGGCAGGTCCCCTCTTGAATATGGATCATCATATGGAAAAGATCATCAATGCGTTCTGTGTAAGGGCTTTCCTGCCTTGAATCTATCATGTGAATATGTTAACATACACATGCTGTAAAAGTAAACAAGGAGGCTGTTACACAAGATTATGGCGAAAAACTTTCAGGAGCTGTTATCAAAGCTTTCTTCCTGCGGCCGCAAGACACTGAGTGTTGCCTGTGCACAGGACACGGCGGTTCTCGAGGCTGTCAAGGAGGCTCATGACCTTGGCATCATCGATGCCGTTCTCGTCGGCGATGAGGCAAAGATCCGTGAAATTGCCAATGAAATCAAGATGGACTGCAGCCAGTTCACCATTATTAATGAACCGGATAGTGACAAGGCACCGTTAACAGCAGTGCAGCTTGTCCATGATGGCAAGGCAGATATGTATATGAAAGGAATTCTTCCGACAAAGAATTTCCTGAAGTCTGTATTAAACAAGGAAGTCGGTCTGCGTACAGGCAAGCCTCTCTCCCATGTCTGTGTCTTTGAAGTACCAGGCATCGACCGTCTGCTGTTTTTGTCCGATGTTGCCTTCATTCCGTATCCGACACTGGAAGACAAGAAGCACATCATTGAATATGATGTCGACGTTGCCAATGCATGCGGCGTAGAGAATCCGAAAGTTGCTCCGCTGGCTGCGGTTGAGGTTGTCAACCCGAAGATGCCGTGCACGGTAGATGCGGATGAGCTGCGTAAGGCCAATGAAGCCGGCGAGATCAAGGGCTGTGTCGTGGATGGACCGCTGAGTCTGGATATTGCCCTGTATCCTGCTGCTGCCAAGGAAAAGGGTGCTGAAGATCGTCCGGCTGCCGGCAAGGCAGACATTCTGCTGTTCCCGGATATTCATGCCGGCAACCTCGTATACAAGACCATGGTACACATGGTGCCAGGTCTCAAGAACGGCAATGTGCTGGTTGGCACAGCTGCCCCGGTCATTCTGACATCACGTTCCGATTCCAAGGAAACCAAGGTATATTCCATTGCCCTGGCCGCCCTGCTGGCAGAACATATGAGAAAGGTAAACGGATAACATATGGCATATAACATTCTTGTAATCAATCCTGGCTCCACTTCCACCAAGATTGCGATCTTCGCAGATGAAGAGAAAGTCATGGAAGTCGGCCTTGACCACCCGGTATCTGAAATCGAAAAGTTCAAGAAAACCATCGATCAGCTGGATTTCCGCTATCAGGTCATCATGAATTATCTGAAGGAACAGAACTATGACATTCATCAGCTGGATGCCTGTGTTGGCAGAGGCGGTTATCTGCATCCGATCCCAGCCGGCACTTTCACCGTCAATGATGCCATCGTGCATGATCTGACCATTGCCCTGCATGGTGACCATGCCGCAAACCTCGGTGCCCTGCTGGCCAAGAAGATTGCTGATCCGCTGGGCATTCCGGCTTACACGGTTGATCCTACCGCTGTTGATGAAATGCAGGATGTTGCCCGCATTTCCGGTATGCCGGATATCACCAGACGGTCCAAGATTCATGCACTGAACATCCGTGCTGTCACCAGAGAATATGCAAAGTCCATCGGCAAGAAGTTCAATGAGATCAATGCTGTGGTTGCACACATGGGCGGCGGCTGCACAACAGCTGTGCTGCGCAAAGGCAAGATCATTGATATGTACAATGGCCTGGATGGCGACGGTGCCTTCGCGCCGACAAGAAGCGGCGGTGTTCCGGTCGGTGATCTGATTCATCTGTGCTACTCTGGCAAGTATCCGACGGAAGATGCCATGATGCGCCACGCAGTTGGTGATGCCGGCATGGTTGCTTACCTTGGCACGGCAGATATGCGTGAAGTCAATAAGATGATTGAAAAGGGTGACAAGAAAGCTGCTCTGATCAAGGAAGCCTTCGTTTACCAGCATTCCAAGGATATTGCAGCTCTCGCAGCAGTCCTCAAGGGTGATGTGGATGTCATCATTCTGACTGGCGGCATTGCCTATGGCAAGGAT
Source organism: Grylomicrobium aquisgranense (assembly GCF_033971865.1). Lineage (NCBI taxonomy): Bacteria > Bacillati > Bacillota > Erysipelotrichia > Erysipelotrichales > Erysipelotrichaceae > Grylomicrobium > Grylomicrobium aquisgranense. Next base: position 55,924 of record NZ_JALBUR010000009.1, read on the forward strand.
ATCACGGATGCCATCAAGTCTTATGTCGGCTGGATCGCACCGGTGGCTGTCATTCCTGGTGAGCGTGAGATGATCGCACTTGCTCAGGGTGCCCTGCGTGTATTGACCGGTGAGGAAAAAGCACAGGTTTACGAAGAAGAACCTGAAGATTCCAACTATTGAGATTAAACGCAAAACAGACTGTAAACAGTGTGTGCAATACACTGTCTGCAATCTGTTTTTTCTTATGCCATGCGGTAAACGATCCTTGATCCAAGTCCTTCGAACAGCGGTTCAAAATCGGAATAGGTCATATGATACGTTGTACCGCCATTTGGATCCGCAATCCAGAATCCCGTGGAATCATAGCCGTAGATGACCACAGCATGCATTTCCAGGGGATATTTCACTGTTTTTCCAGTTTCAAGATCTGTCCATTCTGTATATTCCGTAAAGGTGGCATCATCATCCAGATAGCGCCATGCCTCTACCGGATTGCCACTGTCCAGGATTGCCCTGATCTCGCTGAGAGAAGCACCTGTTTCTGCGGTAAAGCCGCCATCCAGCAAAGTATTGGCAGCCTCGGCAATCGGACCGTTATAGCTGCCCCAGCAGGCAATTGCAGGATTGCCGATATAATATTCTTCCGGATCATAACCAACAAAGCCTTGTCTGGATTGATAGGGATTATCTGCAATGGGCAGTGCATCAATGACATCTTCCATCGTGATGGAACTGTCATAGTACTGCATTAACATATACAGGGATACCGCTTCACAGCCATCCGGATAATCTGGATACTGGTTTACCGCATCCACGCCTTCCAGAATCACGCCGCTTCCTGATACCTTCTCATAGACATCTGCAGCATCCTGTAAAAGTTCTTCTTTCTTCATGTCAAAACCGGTAAAAAGTGCTGCTGCCCCGCCTGCGCAGCATAGCAGTGATATCAGTTGTTTCATACGGTTTCTCCTGTTCACATTCTGAGAATACCGGAGGTACGCGAAGTAAACTTTAAGGAATTATGAAGATTTTCTGAACATCTGGAAATGAATATGTGACGTTTCTTTCATAATCTATGCGCAAAAAAATCCGATCCTTCATGTATGCCATGAAAGACCGGATATATTTTTGAATCAATCAGTTCTGGTTCGCCTTGGCAATGGCAGCCTTCAGCTTTTCTGTCAGCAGCGGCACTACCTTGTTCAGATCACCAACGATACCATAGTCGGCGACATCGAAGATCGGTGCATTCTCATCCTTGTTGATGGCAATGATGATATCGGACTCTTCCATGCCGGCAACATGCTGGATCGCACCGGAAATACCGATTGCGAAGTAAACATGCGGACGGACAGTCTTACCAGTCTGGCCAACCTGCAGTTCCTTCGGCTTCCAGCCTGCATCAACAACTGCTCTGGAGCAGGATACTGTTCCGCCCAGAACAGCAGCCAGATCATCCAGAAGCTTGAAGTTTTCAGCAGAACCAACACCACGGCCGCCGGAAACAAGGATCTTGGCAGCAGAGATATCCGCAACCTTGGAGATTTCCTTGACAACTTTTTCGATTGTGACATAGCAGTTGTTCTCTTCCAGAGCCGGCTTCCAGTTGATCACTTCAGCCTTGGCACCCTTGCGAGGCTCAATCTTCTGCATAACACCCGGACGGACAGTAGCCATCTGAGGACGGTTGTTCGGGCAGGCAATGGTAGCGATTGTGTTGCCGCCAAATGCAGGACGTGTCATGAGCAGCTGCTTATGCTTCTGTTCCTGACCTGGGATTGCGACCAGCGGATAATCACCGATATCCAGCTTTGTGCAGTCAGCAGTCAGACCAGTTTCAACACGGGCAGAAGTACGCGGACCAAGATCACGGCCGATGGCAGTAGCACCAACCAGAACGATTTCAGGCTTGAACTCATTGATATAGCCAGCCAGTGCCTGTGTATACGGCTCTGTGCGGTAATCCTTCAGCTTCGGGTCATCAATGACGACAACCTTATCTGCACCATATTCAGCCAGCTCATCAACCAGGCCGCCGACATTCTCACCAATCAATACAGCAGTGACTGTCTTGTCATCCAGAGACTCAGCGAGTTCTCTGGCTTTGCCAAGAAGCTCCAGGGTAATCGGAGAAAGCTTTCCATCAACCTGCTGGGCATAAATTGCAGTACCCTTGTATTCTTCCAGATTCTTCTTAATCATCTCTTCTTCCTCCCATTACTCAGATCACATGCTTTTCAGCAAGCACATTGACGATATAGTCAGCTGCATCTGCCGGTGTATCCGGTGTCACCTTGACACCCTTGCCCTTGGCAACCTTATCAGATGCCTTGGCAATCATGGTCGGAGAACCTGCCTTACCAATATCGGAGTCATCAACGTCCAGGTTTTTTCTGCCCCAGACAGTTACATCCTTGGCATATGCGTCAAAGATTCCACCAGGTGTCATATAACGAGGTGTATCCAGCTCAGAAAGAGCTGTGATCAGGCAAGGCATCTTGGCTCTGACAATCATATAGCCATCATCAAACTGTCTCTTGACGACAACCTCATTGCCCTCAACCTTGACTTCTCTTGCATAAGAGATCACCGGAATGCCCAGATGTTCTGCAATCTGCGGACCAACCTGTGCAGTATCGCCATCGATTGCCTGACGTCCTGTAAAGATCAGATCGTACTTCATATTCTTCAAAGCACCGGCAATTGTAGAAGAAGTAGCCCATGTATCAGCACCGCCGAGCACTCTGTCAGTTACCAGGACACCATCATCAGCGCCCATGGCCATAGCCTCACGCAGAACTTCATCAGCCTTCGGCAGGCCCATGGTCAGTACAGTAACCTTGATATTCTCAGGATCCTTGTCCTTGATTTCCAGAGCTGCTTCAAGACCAGCCTTATCATCAGGGTTCATGATCGCCAGCATAGCGCCGCGGTCCAGGGTTCCATCCGGTTTGAACTTGACGCCGCCCGCTGTATCAGGAACCTGCTTGATGCATACTACGATATTCATCATCTTCTGTCTCCTTCTCTTATTTCAGCATATCTGCGGAAATGACCATTCTCTGTACTTCAGAAGTACCTTCATAGATTTCCGTGATCTTCGCATCTCTCATCATACGTTCAACTTCATATTCTCTGATGTAGCCATAGCCGCCCATCAGCTGAACACACTCGGTTGTAACATGCATTGCTGTTTCAGCCGCAAACAGCTTAGCCTCAGCAGCCTCTACAGAATAACGCGGCTTGAGAGCCTTGGCCTCAGCAGCACGGTATACAAGGAACTTGGCTGCCTCAACCTGTGTCTTCATATTAGCAAGCTGGAACTGTGTATTCTGGAACTGAGACAGAGATCTGCCAAACTGCTTTCTTTCCTTGACATATGCCACACAGCGGTCCAGTGCACCTTCCGCAAGGCCAAGAGCCTGCGCAGCGATACCAATACGGCCGCCATCCAGTGTATGCATGGCAATCGGGAAGCCCTTGCCTCTTGTGCCAAGCAGATTGTCCTTCGGAATACGGCAGTCCTGGAAGATCAGCTCATATGTGGAAGAACCGCGGATACCCATCTTGTTCTCCTTTGTACCAAAGGTGAATCCCGGTGTACCCTTTTCAACAATGAAGGTAGAGAATCTCTTCTGCTTTCTGCCCTTCTTGTCCAGCACGATGTCTGTGTAAGCAATGATGATATAGATATCTGCTTCCTTACCATTGGTAATGAAGCACTTGGAACCATTCAGAACCCACTCCTGGGTAGCTTCATCAAAGACAGCCTTTGTCTGAGCACCCTGAGCATCTGTACCAGCACCCGGCTCAGTCAGAGCGAAGGCACCAAGCTTTTCACCCTTGGCCAGCGGAACCAGGAACTTCTTCTTCTGCTCCTCTGTACCAAATGTATTGATCGGATCCATGCACAGGGAAGTATGTGCAGATACGATGACGCCGGTTGTGCCGCAGACCTTGGACAGCTCCTCAACCAGCATGACGTATGTCAGCGGATCGCAGCCCTGGCCGCCATATTCCTTCGGAATCGGAACACCCATGAAACCGTACTTCTGCATCTTCTTGACAGTTTCCCGCGGGAATTCTTCCGTTTCATCCACTTCAATTGCATGCGGCTTTACTTCTGTTTCGGCAAAGTCTTTGAAAAGCTTTTGCGCCATCTGATGTGGCTTGTCCAACTGGAAATCCATTTCTATATTCCTCCAATATTTCAAACATGGCCGGGAGCGTCTATTCTTTCATCTCCCGCATACCATAGCAACAGCGCTGAGCGTCAAATACGTCCAGCGCTGAAGTTCGCAACTGATCTTATAACTCGTCTACCGGTGTCTTGGTTCTGTCCGCATTGTACTTGTAGAAGCCAATGCCAGTCTTGACACCCAGATGTCCGCCTCTGACCATCTTTCTTAACAGCATAGCCGGACGGTACTTGGAATCGCCTGTCTCTTTATACAGTGTATCCATGATGGCAAGAACGATATCCAGACCAATGAAGTCGCCCAGTTCCAGCGGTCCCATCGGATGGTTGCAGCCAAGCTTCATAGCAGTATCGATGCCTTCGATGTTGGAGACACCTTCGCTGTAAACCTGGATACCCTCGTTGATCATCGGGATCAGGATACGGTTGACAACAAAGCCCGGAGCCTCATTGACTTCAACCGGCGTCTTGCCCAGCTTGACAGCGATTTCCTTGACTGCCTTGACATCTTCATCAGATGTGTTGGCACCCTTGATGACCTCAACCAGCTTCATCACCGGAGCCGGGTTGAAGAAATGCATGCCGATAACAGGCTTCTTCAGGCCTGCGCCAATCTCTGTGACAGACAGAGAAGAAGTATTTGTGGCAAAGATGCACTTGTCATTCTTGACAATGTTCTCTTCCAGATCCTTGAATGTGCTCTTCTTGATGTCCATGACTTCCAGAGCTGCCTCAACAACCAGATCCGGATCCACAGCCTGAGAGTTCAGGCCTGTCTGCATCTTGTTCAGGATGGCATCCTCTGCTTCCTGTGTCATCTTGCCCTTGGCAACACGCTTATCAAGAGAAGCCTTGACCTTGGCCTTGCCGCCATCAGCGAACTCCTGCTTGATATCGCAAAGATACACTTTCTCAACATCAGCGCACTGGGCAAATGCCTGGGCAATGCCGCGGCCCATTGTACCAGCACCAATAACTGCTACCTTCATCTGTTATTCCTCCTGTCTTACCTTATGCATTCTTGAAAGCCACATGCTTGACTTTCTTTGGATCATCTTTCTTGCGAAGGAAATTGGCCATGCCTTCCTTCTGGTCCTCACTCTCGAAGCAGCTGCCAAACAGTCCTTCTTCCACTGTCACAGCTTCATCCATCTCTTTTTCAAGACCTTCGTTGACAGCCTTCTTGCAGGCACGTACCGCAATCGGTGCATTTGCAGCGATTGTCTGGGCCAGCTTCAGTGCTGTCGGCATCAGTTCTTCTGCAGAGACAACCTGATTAACCAGGCCAATGCGCAGTGCCTCATCTGCCTTGATATTGCGGGCAGTATAGATCATCTGCTTGGCATAGCCAGGTCCAACCAGTCTTGCCAGACGCTGTGTACCGCCAAAACCAGGTGTGATGCCCAGGCCTGCCTCAGGCTGGCCAAACACAGCATTTTCACTGGCGATACGGAAATCGCAGCTCATTGCAAGCTCATTGCCGCCGCCAAGAGCGAAGCCATTGACAGCCGCAATCACCGGGATCGGGAATGTCTCAATACGGCGGAAAAGATCATTGCCCTTCTTGCCGAATGCCTTTCCTTCTTCCTTGGTCAGTGTGCTCATCTCACCAATATCAGCACCAGCCACAAAACTTCTGTCACCAGCACCCGTTACAATCAGGCAGCGCACTGTATTGACATCGACACCATCCAGCACGGCGCTCAGATCATCGAGAACCTGAGAATTCAGTGCATTCAGTGCCTTCGGACGGTCAATGGTAATGATGCCAACCTGACCGTTTACCTCATAATCGACAAAGCTCATTGTCAGTCCTCACGCTCCACAACAGTAGCGCAGCCCATGCCGCCGCCGATGCACAGTGTTGCAAGACCTCTGTGTGCATTCTTCTGCTTCATGGCATACAGCAGAGTAACCAGGATTCTGGCACCGGAAGCGCCAACCGGATGACCCAGGGCAATGGCACCGCCATTGACGTTCAGCTTTTCAGGATCGAAATGCAGTTCCTTGGCAACTGCGCAGCTCTGTGCAGCAAATGCCTCGTTAGCCTCATACAGATCGAAGTCATCGATGGTCAGGCCTGTTCTCTTCATGACCTTGCGAGTTGCCGCAACCGGACCAACACCCATAATTGCCGGATCAACACCAGCCAGGCAGCCGGCAATCCATGTTGCCATCGGCTTGATGCCCAGTTCCTTTGCCTTGTCTTCAGACATGATGACAAGCGCAGCAGCACCATCATTGATACCAGAAGCGTTGCCTGCTGTGACAACACCGCCCTGCTTGCCAGAGCAGCACTTCAGCTTGGCAAGAACCTCAGGTGTCTGACCCTCTCTCGGGCCCTCATCTGTATCAACAGTTACAATACCCTTCTTGCGGCCCATGTTGACCTCAATCGGAACAATCTCTTCCTTGAAGCGGCCATTGTCACGGGCATCGCATGCTTTATTCTGAGAATGAGCGGAGAACTCATCCAGCTCTTCTCTTGTCAGATGCCATCTTTCAGCTACGTTCTCAGCTGTAATCATCATGTGATAGTCATTGAATGCATCCCACAGCGCATCATGGACCATAGCATCAACCAGGCCATCCTTCGGTGTATTCATACGATAACCGAATCTTGCATGCGGCAGCAGGTAAGGACCATTGGACATGGATTCCATACCGCCGGCAACGACGATATCCGCATCACCTGCTTCAATCATCTCAGCTGCCATATTGACGCAGTTCAAACCAGAACCACAGACAACATTCACGGTGACAGCCGGTGTTTCTACCGGCAGACCAGCCTTGATTGAAGCCTGTCTTGCCGGGTTCTGTCCCAGACCAGCCTGGATCACATTACCCATATATACATGGTCGACCTGCTCAGGCTTCAAGCCTGCACGCTTTACTGCTTCCTTGATCACAGCAGCACCGAGATCCACTGCCGGAACGGTGCTGAGTTCGCCGCCCATCTTACCAATGGCTGTACGGCAGGCACTCGCAATAACAATTTTCTTTGACATCTGATGTGTCTCCTTCCTTATGAGCAACTTGTTAAAGTTTTCTCATGCACGAATAAAGATACCACATGACAATCCTATTTTCAATCAAGTTTCTGTAAAACAAAGTTCAATATGTGCTTTATTTCACAACTCGTTTTTATATATTTCAATTCTTTGCCAAATTGAAATTTCCATCTGCCTGCCAATATATATCATCGTTTTATTTATGCATCATTTTGCTAAAGTACCATTAAAAAGCTGCTTCAGAAAAAATTATTATAAAAGAAGCTGATCTGAACCACCAAAAGGGAAAAGTAATATGAATATTGTCATATAATATTCTCATCAGGGAAGAAATACCGTGAAACTGCTATTTAAACAGCGCATCTTAAGCTGGTTCGACAGCTATGACATTTATGATGAGGAAGGAAATACCATTTACGTCGTCAAAGGACAACTGGCATGGGGACACTGTCTGAAAATCTTCGACAACTGTGGAAATGAACAGGGAACAGTACAGGAAAGAATATTCCGTCTTCTGCCTCATTTCGACCTGTATGTGGCAGATCAGAAAATCGGCTCTGTCCAGAAACGATTCACATTCTTCAGTCCGGTCTATGACATTGACTTCAACGGCTGGCAGGCAAAAGGATCCTTCACTGGGTGGAATTATTCCATCATTGACCGCCATGGTGAAATCATCGCAGAGATCCGCAAAGAACTGTTCCACCTCAGCGACACCTATGTTATTGATGTCAAAAATGACGAAGACTCACTATATTGCCTCATGTTCGTTCTCGCCATCGATGCCGAAAAATGTTCTCAGGGCAATTGAACTGAAGACAACGTACCCACTCGGTCCATACTGATTCAGCTTATCCCGCAAAAAAAACAGGATCACTTAAATCCTGTTCAGCTTCGATTCAGTATTTTCCCAATGTGCTTGATCTCAATCGTGATGGTGCCATCCTCATGCTTGATAAACTCAATCAGATCCGGATTCTGAAAGTATTCCACCGGAAAGCTCAATTCAATACCGGTATCCGTCTTGAGCTTCTGGTTCTTCATTTTGCGCACCACGGCTGCCTTTGGCACTTCCAGCGCATCCGGCACCTCGGCCTCTTTGCGCTTCTGCTCAAACGCAGCAGCCATCTCTTCCTGGTGATCATAACCGGCAAATGCTTCTTCCACTGCCTCTTCCATCGCCAGCGGCCTTTCTTCCTTTGCACTGGTGCGTACAGCCCGCTTGATGCCGGATACCGCAATCGATGGATTCTCATCATACTGCTGGGCAACCTCATTGGCGATCTGTGTCATCTGGGAAATGACTTCCTGATCTGATTTCTTCCCAGTGCAGTGCAGCAGCACATCCTGCAGCAGGGCTGTATCATCCGGCCAGTTTGTTTCATCTGTATACAGAATCTCATCATTGAGCAGATTGACAAAGCAGAAGGAAGAAAGCTTCCGGGTGGCAGAAGGCAGAATCGGCTGGTGTGCAAAGCTGTTAGCCACCCTGTCACCATTCATCTGTGTTGTATGCGTCCAGGCACTCTGGTTCATTAACAGCATGATGCCAAAGTATGGTACCTCATCTGCCCGGAAATCCACAGCCAGTACATCCAGGCAGGCACCAGGATGCTCTTTCAGCCAGGCTGAAAGCACCCCTGCCGCATCACCACTGGTTTCTTCAAAGTCTTTGCGCTGATGAAAAAAGTCATGCATCAGCACCTGAAACGGACTGTCGGGCAGAAACGTACCATGGCGGCTGCGCAGGTCATTGAAACATCTTCTCGTATGCCCGTAGACATACTTCTGGATTTCCGGCTTTTCCAGATCCAATGTCTGCTGTGAGAGAATTTCGGTATCTGTACTGCTGTCAAAAATATGCAAAATCGCCCTTGTCAGAACAATGCCGGCACTCTTGTCTTCCAGTACTGCTTCTTCGTTATCTTCCATCTTCTTCGTTTAAAAAAGCGGGATCCTGCCCGCTTTTGCAAGTCCTTTCAATCTTTTTTATCCGTTTCCGGTTCGCCTTCAATCGGGCCTTCCTGATCTGCAGGTGCGGTCCGGTCCATGATCGTGCCGCAGTATGGACAGATCGGCTTTTCGATATTCACTGTATGGCCGCACTCCGAACAATCGCAGGCAGGCAGATACAGATAGCCGCCCATGACTGTGTCAGATGGCTTTCTGTGATGAATCCAATACCCATGTTTCTTGCTCATTCCCATCACCTCTATTGAAACTTGTGTGCCCTTATTATATCAGATGCCAGCAGACTTGTGATGCAGTCGTCTCAATTCCGCTCCAGAAAGACTTCTGCCCGTTTTCTGGCAATGGCAAGCAGGCTTGCTACATCCTGCTGCAGATGAAAGCGGGCAGGCACTTCTTCCAGCATTTGTGAAAGATCGTCCATCACTGCTGCACTGACCGTATCCTGATCCCTTCTGCCCATGCCAAGAAATGCCGGCCGGGAGAAAGATTTGCGTGAAACAGTCAGATAACAGTCAAACAGATCCGCCCATTCTGCCTCCATCACAGGATCTTCATCATAGACACCAAGTGTCTCCAGATGCGTGATCAGCTGTTCATTCATCGTCTTACGATTAAAAGCATTTGGCTTTGTGTCTGCCATCTGCCGGATCATGAGCAAAGCATGCATGAAGTTGTCCGGCCGCTGTTTCAGCTGCGCTCTGCCATATCGCTTCTGCAGGACCACAAGCCGCCGCTGATCATCAGGATCATCATACTGTGCAATCCTTTCCTGCAGGATTTTCTCGCGCAGGCTGATATCCTTGATCTGATAGTAATGGAGTGGCCAGTCTTCCAGATACTGGCTGTAATCCGCTTCTTTCTTTTTCATGAACATACGTCTTATTATACCTCTTTCCCACATTCTCCCATGAAAAAGAGACTGTGCATCCTGCACAGTCCCAATTCCCCATAACTCAGGAGGAGATACAGCAATTGATTACTTCTTCTGAACGTACTTCAGGCAGTCCAGTGTAACGGCAGCCAGAATGATGATACCTTCGAAGACGAACTGCAGGTTGGTATCAATACCAAGAATCGTCAGGGAATATGTCAGAGAAGTGAAGATCAGAACACCAACGACGACGCCGGAGATCTTACCAATACCACCAGTGAAGGAGACACCGCCGACCACGCAGGCAGCAATGGCATCCATATCCCAGCCCTGTCCATACGCAGCAGAACCAGAACCAACCATTCTGTTGCACTCGAGCCATGCACCGATACCATACATGATACCGGCAAGGATAAATGCACTCAGTGTTGTCTTGAAGACGGAGATACCGGAAACAGTCGCAGCTTCAGGGTTGCCGCCAACGGCATACAGATTCTTGCCGAGGGTTGTCTTGTTCCAGATGAACCAAACAACGAAGATGGCAGCCACAGCCCAGAGAATGATTGTCGGGAAGCCATTGATCTTAGGAATGAATATCTGAGGAATCTTGGCATCGATAGCACCGAAGGATACACCCTTTGTCGCATAGGTAACAATACCGAAGATAATCAGCATGTTGCTCATTGTGGAAATGAACGGATGCATGCGGAACTTTGCCATGAAGAAGCCAGCCACGGTAGCAAATGCTGTTGTCAGGATGATGCATACCAGCAATGCAAACAGTGCCTTGCCGACCAGCGGCCAAGATGTGAAGTCAAAGATATGTCCGAACACAGCACCGGTGTTGATTCCCTGGTGCATGATGATCGTCGCGGTAACCATACCCATACCGACCATACGTCCGACAGACAGATCGGTACCGGTTAACAGGATCAGTCCGGCAACACCCAGTGCCAGGAACATACGCGGACTTGCCTGCTGCAGAATGTTCAGCACATTGGTGACAGTAAACAGCTGAGTATGTTTGACAACCGGCGTGATGATTGCCAGGAAGATGAAGATTGCCACAATGACGATATACAGACCATTTTTCAGGAAGAACTGCTTCTTATTAAATGTGTAGCGATAGTTTTCCCACTTCTGAGCCTGTTTCTGTCCGAATGTGAATCTGGACATGCGCAGATTATCAATCAGATGATACTGATACGTGAAAGCTTCATGACGTCTGTCCTTGATTTCCTGCAGTTCATTCTGATATGTCATCTTGGCATCAAACTGACGGTTCTTGTAAACGTAGTTTTCATCCTTGATTTCATGCTTGTCACTCAGCTTGGCAAGATTGGCATCATGTTCCTTCTTCAGGGTATCCAGTGCAGCCGTGTACTTCTGCTTCGCCTGTGCAAGCTGTGCATCACAGCTTGCATTCACTCTGTCAAGATACTTTGTCTTGTAGTTTGCTTTCAGATATGCCTCAGCCTTGCCGACAAGCGCCTTGATCTCATCCTTATGCTTGTTTTCAACAACCTTGGCGTCCTCAATCTCCTTGTGAATCGCCACACTCCGGTCATTGGCTTCTCTGGCATCGAGTGTCTTGTCATTCTTTACATGAATCAGCTCGTTGCGCAGCGTCTGAATCTTTGTACTTCCCTCAGCACGCATTGCATCAATCTGTTTCTGGATGTCTTCTACATATGCACTGATCGGCTCGCGGAGCTGTTCCTCCTGCTCTGCCGTCAGAATATCCTTATTTGTATTCTCCATTTTGCTTTCCCCTTCTAATCAAAGATACTTTGCACTGAGCCGCAGCAGCTCTTCCTGATTGGTTTCCTTCGTATTGACAATGCCGGACAGATGGCCGTTGCTCATGACGCCGATCCGGTTTGTGATACCAAGAATTTCAGGCATTTCCGAAGAAACAACGATAATTGTCTTGCCCTGCTTTGCCATCTGAATAATCAGTTCATAGATTTCATACTTGGCGCCGACATCAATGCCGCGGGTAGGCTCATCCATCATGAATACATTCGGATTTCTCTCCAGCCATTTGCCGAAGATCACTTTCTGCTGATTTCCACCGGAAAGAGAGGCAATGCTGTCTTCCGGTCCCATGCATTTGGTATGCATGATCTTGATTTCCTTGGCTGTTGCCTTGACCATCTTCTGATCAGAAAGAGCAATGCCATTCTTATAGTGATCCAGATTGGCAATGCAAGTATTGAACGTAAGATCACCCTTGAGGAAAAGACCATTTGCCTTACGTTCCTCTGTAATCATGGCAAAGCCATGATCCATTGCCTCACGCGGACTGTTGAAATTGCACAGCCTGCCGTTGTAGTACACACGACCGCTGGCTCTGGTCCGGGCCCCAAAGATCGTCTCCAGAAGTTCTGTACGGCCGGCACCAACCAGACCATACAGACCGAAGATCTCACCCTTACGGACATCGAAGCTGATATCCTGCAGATGAGGCGCATATTTCGTCGAAAGATGCTGAATCGAAAGAATCGGCTTCTCGGGTGTATTGTTGACTGGTGGGAACCGATTGTCGAGCGAACGGCCAACCATGGCTGCAATCAGTTCATTCAGGTTTGTATCCGCGGTTGCTCTGGTCATGACCATCTTGCCATCACGCAATACTGACACCTCATCGCAAATCTCGAAGATTTCATCCATCTTGTGAGAAATATAGATGAGAGAGATGCCCTGGTCGCGAAGCTTGCGCATCATGCTGAACAGCTTGCGGACTTCCGGCTCTGTCAGAGATGAGGTCGGCTCATCCAGAACAATCAGCTTGGAATGGTAGGAGATTGCCTTGGCGATCTCACACATCTGCCTTGCCGATACACTCATCGTCCTCATGGGCGCTGTCAGGTTGACTGTCAGGCCAAGGCTGCGGAAGAGATCCGCTGCTTCCCTGCGCATTCTGCCTTCATCAACAACCCCAAGTGAGTTGGTTGGATAACGGCCCAGGAACAGGTTGTCTACAACACTTCTTTCCAAAGCCTGGTTCAGTTCCTGATGGACCATGGCAATGCCATTTTCCAATGCGTCTTTCGGCCCTGAGAAGCTGACTTCTTTCCCATCCAGATAGATCGTTCCTTCATCTTTCTGGTAAGTTCCGAACAGACACTTCATCATCGTCGACTTTCCGGCACCATTTTCTCCCATCAGACCCATGATAGTTCCGCGCTTCACATCCAGGTCAATGTGATCGAGAACTCTGTTTCGTCCGAAGGTCTTGCACATGCCTCTGATCGACAGAATATTGTCTTTCTTTTCTTCGCTCATGCACGATTCCCCTTTTCAATTGGCGGACTGGTTTACGTCATGCCGTAAACTATTCCATAAATAAGAGAAAGGGCTGCAGGGAAACTCTTTCCCAAGCTGCCCTTTCAAAACTGCATTCAGATCAATCCTTCGATCAGGAAAGCAATGATGTATAGGAAGCTGCGTTATCCGTCTTCACCATATTGATGGCGAATGCATCATACTGATCCGGGTTGCCAAGTCTGTTGGTGATGTTGGACTCTGTCTGGCCATCGCCGCCGATATATTCAACATCAAGATTCAGCAGATCATCATACTTCTCAAGAAGCGGCTGATATGTAGAACTCAGGAAGTTATCGGAAGCATTATAGATGTCAAGCCAAACCTTCTTGCTCGGAGACTTGGAAGCATCCAGCTGGTTGGAAACCGGCTTGTAAATGACTGTGGAATCCAGGAAGTCCTTGTAGTTGTCAGCTGTAACAGCGAGGTTCAGAGCATAGAAGCTTCTCTCATCTGCGTTGTATTCATAGTCTTCGCCTTCAACCAGAACGTTGCCGGCATCATCAGCAGTGGAAATACCTGTGTTGATATCAACGCCATCCAGAGCATTTCTCAGAACTCTCAGAGTCAGATAAGCCTGTACGTCAGCATGCTGGGAAATTGTTCCTGCATAGCCGTCAGCGATAGCTGCAACTGCATCAGAGTTTGCATCGTAGCCGAATGTCGGAACCTTGTTATCCTTGGACCATGCATTGAACATTGCCATGCCCATGCCATCATTATTGGAGACAACCAGATCAATCTGATCGCCGAAGGAAGAAGACCATGTACCGATCGCATTTCCGGCTGTAGCTGCATCCCATGTTGCACCGGCAGAGTTCTTCATTTCCTGAGAAGCGAGCTCTCTGATCTTGAATGTCTTGCCGCCGGCATCAATAGTGCCATCCTGTACAATTGTGGAAGAGCCATCTGTATTTGTGCCGCACGGTTCAGAGTTCAGATCATCGCCGTCTTTGACACCTGTGCCAAGAGCCTTGCGGACGCCCCTTGTACGGGCAATGGAGTCATTGTGCCCGATATCACCAATTGCCAGAACATAGCCGATGATGCCATCGCCATTTCTGTCAATTTCATCCGCATGCTTTGTGATGTAATCAGCAACCATCTGGCCCTGCAGCTCAGCACCCTGCTTGGCGTCGAAGCCAACATAGTAAGTGTCCTTGTTCCAGTTCAGAGCTGTCATGTCAAGCTCACCAGTGGAGCTGTTGGACGGCTGGCGGTTGAACCAGCAGACCGGCTTGTCAGCGTTGGCACCGGAAGACTTGCTGCCGGCATCTGCAGTTGAAGCTGCTGTGGACGAGCCGCCGCAGCCAGCCAGCAGGCCAGCCGACATAGCAACCGTCGTGAAAATGCTTAATGCTTTTTTCTTGTTCACAATTATTTCCCTCCTTGTGAATTTTTTGAGGTCTCCCTCAACACACCAATACTTTAGCAAGCGCTTTCATTTTTCAACATAGAATTTTTTTTGATGAATTATTAAAGATTTTTCATCGTTTTTTCACAATTCAGGTTCTGTCGCAATCTTTCCGTAAGGGCATACAAATAACTTTTTCCATAATATAATGGAAGCATTCGAGGCTGTTATGAGTAAATATAAAGTAATGCTTGTTGACGATGAAAAGGATGTCATGGATATGATCTGTGCGCGGATTGACTGGAATGCCTGCGGGCTGGACAGTCCCGTTTATGCCGCCAATGGTCTGGAAGCACTGGAGCTTGCAGACCAGGTTCACCCGGATATTGTCATGACTGATATCAAGATGCCCTATATGGATGGTCTGGAACTGAGCCGGCAGCTGAAGCAGCTCTATCCAAATATCCGCATCATCATCCTGTCAGGTTTTGATGAGTTTGAGTATGCAAAGGAAGCTGTTTCTCTCAATGCGGAAGAATATCTGCTCAAGCCGATTGATGCCATTCAGCTGCAGCAGGTATTTACCCGCATTAAAAATGCGCTGGATAAAGAAATCAGTGAACGGCAGAATCAGCAGATGCTGGAAAACTATTATCGCCAGTCCCTGCCGGTTCTGCAGGAAAACTTCTTTGCTTCCCTGGTGCAGGGCAGCATACCTCCTGAGGAATATGAAAAGTACCTGCATGACTACCAGATTTCCATGCCCGGTCCCTTCTATGCCTGCGCCGTACTGTATACAAGCACCAACCACGTTCCCAAAGGCATGGACTACATGCTTCTGTTCATGAGTGTCCGCAAGCTCGCAGAAGAAAAGATCAGCAGCAAGTGGAAGCCATACTATTTCAATTACCTTTCCCATCTGTGCATGGTGATCTCTCTGCAGAAGAAGGAAGACATCACGGAGTTCACAGATGAACTGGACCGTTTCTGCCGGCTTGCCCACAGCATGGTCAATGCTGTTGTTACTGCCGGCATCGGTCAGGTATGCGCTTCTCCTGCTGAAATCTCAGCCTCCTATGCAGGTGCCCGTCAGGCTGTCTCCTACCGCGTTATTTACGGTTCCTGCCAGGCAATTAACATCACCGAAATTGCACCGAGTGAAAAAGAAGAAGCGACAGATGTCAGCGATGCGGATCTGCGCGAATTGATCAAGCAGATTTCGCTGGAGGATCCATCCCGCCTCAAAACTGCCATTGACAAGTACTTCTCTGCCAATGCCGGTATCAGTTCTGTGATCACCTACAATCTGTTTGTCATGGATCTGGTCGGCAGACTCGGCCGCTTTGCCCGCAACAACAATCTGGATCCACAGGAAATCTTTGGCAAGGATTCACTGGACTGGCAGAATCTACAGTCACGTGATCCCGATACAGTAAAATCATGGACGGTAAATGTATGCCTTGATATGCAGGCAAAGCTTCATGAAAAGCGCTCCTCCTCTACGCGTGACTTTGTAGAAAAGGCCAAAGCCTATGTCAATGAGCACTATATGGACCAGGATCTTTCCCTGAATACCCTGTGCCATGTCCTTGGTGTATCCGGATGCTACTTTTCAACTGTATTCAAGCGTGAGACAAACCAGAGCTTTGTCAGCTATCTGACAGATGTGCGTATGAACAAAGCTGCCGATCTGCTTGTGGAACAGAATGAGAAAGCATATATTGTGGCAACACAGGTAGGCTATAACGATCCCAATTACTTCTCCTATGTCTTCCGCCGCAAGTTTGGCGTATCGCCAGGCAAATACAAAGCAGGCAGACAATGAAGAGATCCTTGCCCAAACAGCCGCGCTCCATCCGGCTGATCATTCTGATATCCTACAGTATTGCCTCCATGATGATCGTGGCAATACTTGGTTTCTCTTTTGCCAATATGTTTTCCAAGCGTACCAGGAAGATGCTGACAGAGAACACCAGCAATGTCTCCCGCCAGGAAGTGATCAATATCGAGGCATATCTTGCCAATATGCGCGGTATTGCCAATGCCCTGTATTACGATGTCATCAAGAGTGCAGATCTTGCCAACAGCGATCTTTCTGAGCGCATCTCGCTGCTGTATGCCGCCAACAGTGATGAAATTGTCTCCATTGCCCTGTTCAAGGAAGATGGAAGCCTTGTCTCATCTGCTCCGGCTGTCCCTTTGAAGCCAGGAGTGGATCCCTCTGAACAGGCATGGTTTACAACCGCTCTGGCTGAAGTTGAGAATGTCCATTTTTCCCAGCCCCATATCCAGAACCTGTTTATATCCAATACGTATTCTTATAACTGGGTGATTTCACTGTCGATGGCCGTTGACCTGAATGAAAACGGAACAGCAAGCCGCGGCGTTCTGCTTGTGGATATGAATTACCAGGACCTGGAACAACTGCTGGAAAGTACCAATCAGGACATGTCCAGCCGCTATACCTACCTTCTCTCCGATACAGGTGTTATGATTTACCATCCCTATCAGTCACAGATTCAGGCAAATCACTATCAGGAGAATACTGGGGATATTCTGAAAGAACAGGATGGCGCCCATCACGAAATCTTCAACGGCAGCAGGCGCATTATTTACATTGATACTGTTTCCTACACCGGCTGGAAGCTTGTCAGCGTGATTCCCGCCAGTGCTCTGGCCATTGATGCCCGCAGTACCAGATGCCTGATCGTCATGATTCTCTCGCTGACCATTATGATCATGATTCTGATCAACCGTGCTCTGGCTAACCGTGTCTCCGGGCCTTTGATCCGTCTCAATGATGCCATTGCCAATATGGAGGGCGTCCGCAATATTCCTGCCAGTGTATATGCCAACGGCTCCCGTGAAGTACAGGAGCTGGGCAGTACGCTGCACAGCTACATGAATCAGATCAACCGCCTCATGGATGACATGGTCGAGGAGGAAGAGGAAAAGAGGCGCAGTGAGCTTGATGCCCTGCAGGCACAGATTAACCCGCACTTTCTGTACAATACTCTCGACTCCATCGTATGGATGATTGAAGGTGGAAGAAATCAGGAAGCAGTCTACATGATTACCCAGCTGGCTTCATTTTTCCGCATGTCACTCAACCGCGGCAAAGCAATGATCTCGATCGGAAATGAAATTAAACAGGCCCAGTCATATCTGGCAATTCAGAAGATCCGCTACAAGCAGTCTTTCCAGGATTACTACGAAATCGAAGACGGCATTGAAAACGACATGATTGTCAAACTGGTTATCCAGCCAATTCTGGAAAATGCCATCTATCATGGCATCAAGGAGGCAGAGCAGGATGGTGAGATCCGCATTCATGGCTGGAAAGAGGATCATGATATTTATATTGCGATCTCTGACAATGGGTATGGCATGACTCCGGAAGAAGTGAGATCAATTCTCGATGAGAAGAAACGGCCTGCTGTAGAAAAACATGGGTCCGGCGTTGGTCTGATCAATGTTGACAAGCGGCTGAGGCTGCGCTTTGGCGAAGGATATGGACTGAAGGTAGAGAGCGAACTGGATGAGGGCACAACCGTTACCATCCATATTCCTGCCATTGAAGCAACCCCTGAGAATCTGGAGCGCTATGAGAATGGAAAGGAAGGTGAGCCTCATGAACCACCGCAAGCTCAATGATTATCTGATCTTCCTGATCTGCGGTGCACTGCTGCTGTGTGCTCTGCTGGCAGGCATCATTGCCAATCTTCCTGAAAAAACCACCCAGCCAATTGCCATTTCTGTCATCGTCCCGGATTCCGGCAATGCCAGATGGGCAAATTTCAAAAGCGGCCTGCGGGCTGCTGCCAGGGAATATTCTGTGGATCTCAGCATTGTCAAAACAGATGCTTTTACCGGGAGCCAGCAGGAACAGGATGTGATCCATCAGGAAATCAGCCAGGGCGCTAAAGGCATCATCACCCAGCTGGCTTCCAGTACCGGCGCAAAGTCTTTTGTTGAGGAAACGGCAAAGGCTGTCCCGATCGTTCTTTGTGACAGCACTGTTTCTGTTAACCAGGACAATGTCAGTGTGTTAAGCATGGAAAATGAGAAAGCAGGGAGTACCCTCGCCATTCAGGCCAGCAGGATGCGGAAAGGAAGTTCTTTTACGGTTGGCATCCTTGCAGGCCGCAGCAATACAGCAAGAGCGAGCCAGCGTGTGCTGGGCGTAATGAATGCCCTGGGGGAAAACAGAGGCGTGATTGCATGGCTGCTGTACAGCGATGATACAAGCATCGAAAAACTGCAGTCACTGCAGAGCCAGACCCCTGTGGATATGATCATCGCCCTGGATAATGATGCCCTCGAAACGGCAGTTGACTACTGCCAGCTGGCCATAGAAAATGCCCCTGCCCTGTTTGGCATCGGTGTTTCCGATAAGTGTATTTACTATACAGATGTCGGCACGATCTCAAAGCTGATTGTGGAAGATGAGTACGCTATGGGCTACCAGGCAATTGAGCAACTTGCCGGCCGTCTGCAGCACCACAGCAGTATGCAGAGTGTCACAATTGACTTCAAAGTCATTACCAAAGACAATATGTTTACCGCGCAGAACCAGGAACTTCTGTTTCCTCTGAAATAGCCTATGAAGAATATAACAATCCTGTGTGCATTGGCCATCGCCCTTTCGGGCTGCAGGGCAATGCCACCAAAAAAGAATTTCAGTATTGGCGTTGCTGTCTATGACAGCAATGATGTTTTTGTCAGTTCTATCTGTGATACGCTTCAGAAAGAAGCAAGCAATGACGGCATTCATGTCTCCGTTGCGGATGCCGCCCGCTCCCAGCTCAATGAAAATGAACAGGTCTCGGATCTGATCGCCGATGGTGCAGACATCCTGTGCATCAACCTGGTAGACAGGTCCGCCACCTCCACGATCATCAATGCGGCAATAGATAAAAATATCCCGGTCATTTTCTTCAACCGTCAGCCGGTAGAAAGTGATCTCAACCGCTGGGAAAAGCTCTATTATGTCGGTGCCGATGCCCAGGAAAGCGGCCGTCTTCAGGGACAGATTGCGGCCAGCTGGCTGCGCAGCCATCCCGAAGCAGACCGCAGTCATGACGGCATCATCCAGTACTACATTCTGGAAGGAGAGCCAGGCCACCAGGATACCATTATCCGTTCAGAGACATCTGTTGACACTTTGAGCGAAGCTGGCATCTCTCTTGAAAAAACAGGCTATGCCATCTGTGACTGGCAGAAAGAAAAAGCACAGGAACAGACAGCCAGCCTGATCGAAAACGGCACATATTTTGAGCTTCTTATCTGCAATAATGACGAAATGGCAGCGGGTGCTGTACAGGCATATCAGGATGCTGGAATTCCTGAAGACCAGCGGCCTGCCATTGTCGGCGTAGATGGCACAGACGAAGGTATCAGTCTGGTAAGAAGCGGCGAAATCATCGGTACTGTCTATAACAACTACAAAGATCAGGCAGAAATGATTTACAGACTGGCAGATGCTTTGATGAATCATAAAAATCTGCAGGAATTCAACCTGCAGAATGGTCACAGCTATTTTTCATCCTACCAGAAAATGACAAGTGACAACGTTTCCTCTTTTGGGAATCAATAATACATACGATCATGCCTGATCCCTGTCCGGTGCCTGTTCCATTGGCCTTGGTATCAAATGTGCCACAATGGACTTCCTGTCACGGTGACTGACATAGAAATAGCCAAACACACTGAAGACAGTGGCACCAATCAGATTGACAAACAGATCTGACATCGTATCAATCAGGCCAATGTCAAGATATCCGTTATCCATTGTATATACCGAGCCGTCTTCCAGGTAGAGCTCGGTTTTTTCTATGCCTTTGACAATGACCGGACTGTTTTTCTTTTCCGGATTCAGGGAGACGCTGGAGATACTGTGCACCCACGTATCTTTCTGCATGTCTGTACGCATCAGGCTGTCTGCAGAAAATTCAATGAATTCCCAGCAGACCCCGATCGTCATCGAAAAGCAGAAGGACACAATGCACAGATACAGCGGAGACAGATTCAGGCGATGACTGTGCTGGTTCAGCAGATCAACCAGAGAAAAGCCGATAGCTGCACACAGGAATCCGTTGATCGTATGCAGGATCGTATCCCAGAAAGGAATGATCGTGTAGAAATTATTAATTTCACCAAGAATTTCAGCAGCATAAATAAACAGATAGATGATAATTTCCAATGCGCCCGGAAGTTCGATTCTGAACCGGGAGGAGATCAGATGCGGCAGTGTAAACAGAATCAGAGACAGAATGCACAGCACAGCATTATTCAGATCACCTTTGGCAAATTCACGTATCAAAGACAGAATGACAAGTCCCCGCAGCACAAAGTATACAATGACAGTTCTGCGGTCTGAATCACCGTATTTCTTTCTGATATAATTGCGGATCTTTCTGAACATATACATTTCCTCTTTTTTAGTTTCAGATATCATAGCAGAAAATAGAAAAAATACGCGCCTGCCTGCAGCAAAAGCATCTGATCCTGCTGCCGTGCCTTTAACGCAGGTATGAATACCATGTTTGATGGACTTTTATCATCTATGATTCCATTCATGAAGGCAAACCGATATAATGATGTTAACCACGGGGAGGCTTGATCATGAAAATTGAACTCAATCTGGACGGGGACCTTGTCAAAGATCTGCAGGAGGCTGCCGACAGCCGAAGCTGCAGCCTGAATGATTTCATTTCAGCAGCATTGAAAGCAGACCTGCTTCGCTCAGAAGTCTTTCTGAATGAAGTATATACTGCCAGAAATCATGACCGCCCGTAAAACGGGCGGTTTGTCCTAAGCCTATAAGGCTTTATTACTAGCCAGCGTCTTAAGGCGCTGGCTTTCGCATCTTCAATGTTCAAGCCACGATTGCAGTTTAACTCTCTC
>NZ_JALBUR010000010.1:0-74685 GCF_033971865.1 Grylomicrobium aquisgranense
AGGCTTTTCACCTTCACTAGGGTTCTACTTCATACGCTTTCATGTTTTCCATCCAGTTCTATCCTTTCTTGGATTACTTTGACAACGCACTATTGCGTTTCTGTATGAGTGTGACTGCCCGTCACACGAAAAAGCCATCAGATCATTGATGGCTTTTTGCATGTACAATCACTTGTTCTGCAGCTGTGCGTAGGTTTCTTCAGCATCATCCAGAACTCTTCTGAACTTATCCAGCGCTTTCTGGATCGGTGCTGGCGTTGTCAGATCTACGCCGCCATGACGCAGTTCATCCAGCGGATCAGCACTGCCGCCCATGGATAAGAATTCCAGATACTTCTTCACTGCCGGCTCTCCTTCTTTCAGAATGCCTTCCGAAAGAGCCACAGCACTTGTATAGCCTGTTGCATAGACATACACATAGAATGGAGAGTAGAAATGAGGGATTCTTGCCCATTCATAGGCAACTTCATCATCCATAACCAGATCCTTGCCAAAGTACTGTGCCACCAGGTTCTGATACAGATGGTCAAGTGCATCCGCATCCAGGGATTCTCCCCTTTCCTGCATAGCATGTGCTTCCTTTTCAAACTCAGCAAACATCGTCTGGCGGTACACCGTACCCTTGAAGCCTTCCAGATACTGGTTCAGCAGAGCAAGTCTTCTGGCTGGCTCATGGCAGTTCTGCAGCAACTGTTCAATCAGCAGATTTTCATTCACTGTAGAAGCAACCTCTGCCACAAACAGACTGTAGCCGGAATACTGAGCTGGCTGATGGTGCTGGGTCAGCCATGTATGCTGAGAATGGCCCATCTCATGGGCAAGTGTAGAAACGGAATCCAAAGATCCGGTGAAGTTCAGCAGAATGAACGGATTGGAATCATAGGTGCCGGAAGAATAGGCACCGCCGGATTTCCCAACATTTGGATACACATCAATCCAGCCGTCTTTATACGCTGCCCTGACCCGGTTGACATAGTCTTTGCCAAGAGGTGCCACCGCATCCAGCACCATCTGCTGTGCCTGCTGATAGGTATAGCTTGCATGATCACCGGCAGACAGCGGTGCATAGACATCATAGTAATGCAGCTCATCCAGGCCGAGAATCTTCTTGCGCAGTGCGACATAGCGGTACATCGCATCCATGTTGTCATGCACAGTCTGAATCAGATTGTCATAGACAGATACCGGAATGTTATTGGCAGCCATGGATGCCTGACGGGAACTTTCATATCCGCGCAGCTTTGCCTCGGCAGTAGCAGCTTTTACGCAGCCTGCATAGGTAGAGGCAAATGTATGAATGTGCTGGCGGTAGGAATTGTAATAGGACATAAAGCTGTTTTTACGAAGGGTGCGGTCTGTGCTCATCTGCAGCGGAATGTATGAGGATCCAGTAACCTCATGCATATTTCCTTCCGAGTCCGCAGCTGCCTCAAAACGAAGATCCGCATCCTGCAATGTACTGGCAGTTTCCCCAGAAGCACGGAGTGCATCACTCAATGAAGAAAGTACTTTTTCTTCAGGTGCAGACAGTGTATGCGGCTTTTCACGGATCAGCTTCTGCATCGTATAGGCATAGTCCGCAAGCAGAGGATCCTTTGCCAGAGCATTCAGCTGGTCTTCAGGCAGAGAAAGGATTTCCGGCTGGATGAAACTGACAGCACCGGCCAGCTGGGCATACTTGCCAAACGCACGTGAATACATGGACTGGGCAGTGTGGTCACGGGAATCCTCCGAATGACGCAGTGATGCATAGCAGATCACATCATCCAGACGGCGGCTCACCTCTGTTTCCCATGCAAAGCATGCCTTGATATGGCTGGCATCCTTCAAAGTACAGGCAAAAGAAGAAGCTTTGGCAATATCATCATCCAATGCCGAAAAAGCCTTCTCCCATGCCGCATCATCCGCAAACAACGTTGTCAGATCCCACTCATATCTGGGATCCATGTCTTTTCTTTCTTTCAATACATTCTCACTCATCCTGATCCTCCTGCAGAAGTGCATACACTTCTTCCTTTCTTGTTTCCATATCCTGATAGCCAAGATCATACAGCTTTACACAGTTGTCATGATTGCCCTTCCAGCGTGATACCTTGATATCCAGAGAAGGCAGAATATTCACGGCATTGCCCTGCGCAATCATATCATCTATGATTTTGCGCTGTTTATAGTAATTCTCCTTGCGCACCTTGTAATCCTTCGCAACCTGCGGGCATTCCTTATAGATATGCTTCATCAGCCAGATGACAATTTTGCTGGAATCCGGACGGACATAATCAGCCGGCTTGGTTGTGATCACCAGGCACTTGGTACATCCCTTTTCAATGGCACGCTCAATCGGAATCATCTTGGTAATGCCGCCATCCAGCAGCCGGTATCCATGCCAGTCGACAATCTCAGATGCCACCGGCAAAGAGCAGGCACCGCGGATCACATTCAGCTGATCATCGAGATCTTCCGGCCCGAAGTAAATCGTTTTACCCTGATTCAGATCATAGGCACCAATTTCCATATCTGGCTTTTCTTCACGGATCTTTGCAATGGACATATGTTCCTTTCCCAGAAGATATGTTTCAAAAATCTTGCGGTAATCCACGTAATAACCGCAGTGAAACAGTGCATACACGCCAACCAGATGGGGATCTGCTGCATAGATCGTTGCCATGTTCTTCGGTGTATGTTCATCATTGCACAGATAGCAGCAAAGATACGCTGCCCCTGAAGAAATCCCGACACTGTAATCAAAATGAATCTGATGATCCTGCAGCCAGGCAAGAGCACCTGCTGTATAGGCACCGCGGACACCGCCGCCTTCCAGGACCAGACCAATACGTTGTTTCATCTAACCTTCTCCTTGTTATGCCAGCGGCATCAGCATATGCAGAATACCACGGAATATACGGATAAACACATTCGTATGGGCAAGCACATAAGTGGATGTGATTTCCTGTGACTGGCCAATCGCTTCCATAAAGTCTTTGCGCACATCCCTGACTGCATCTGTATGCCACATCAGCACGCCATCCTCAAAATGCAGGAAATAACTGCGGAAATCTGTATTTACCGAACCGACAATTGCCATTTCATCATCGGCTACAATCGCCTTGGAATGATTGAATCCAGGTGTAAATTCGTAGATCTTCACGCCGCTCTGCAATAGTTCCAGATAATTGGAACGGGTTGCCTGGAAGACCAGCCATTTATCCGGCTTATGAGGCGTCAGGATGCGCACATCAACACCATTTTTCGCCGCTGTCTGCAAAGCTCTTGATATCGCATCATTCAACAGCAGATACGGCGTATTCAGATATACATAGCGGCGGGCATGGTTGATCAGGTTCAGATGCTCCGTCATGCCCACATCCTCTCCATCCGTCGGCGAGTCTGCATACGGCTGTACAAAGCCAGTCACCTGGAAATGAGGTGCTTCCAGGTGATAGCTGCTGTAATCCGCGTCTTCGCCGCCATGGGACAGATAGTGATACATGCCAAGAAACTGAGAAGTCATGGACCATACCGCCGGTCCTTCCACCCGGATGGCGCTGTCACGCCAGTAGCCAAAGCGCACAATCCGATTGACATATTCATCCGATAGATTGACACCGCCGGTAAATGCTACCCGGTTGTCAATGATGGTCAGCTTACGGTGGTCACGGTTGTTCATCTGCACGATCAGTGTCGGCCGCAGGCGGTTGAACGGATATGCCTCAATGCCATACTTTCCAAGCTTCTTGTACATATTCGGCGGCATGGTGACACAGCCAAAATCATCATAGATCAATTTCACTTCCACACCGGCAGCTGCCTTCTCCTTCAGGATTGAAAGAACTTCATCCCATACGGATCCCCTGTCAATGATAAACATCTCAATGAAGATAAAATGCTTTGCACTGCGCAGTGCTTCCAGATAATCCGGGAACCACTCTTCACCAGACTTATAGTACGTTGTCTTTGTACTGTCATAGATGGGAAAGCCGCATGTCTGCCAGCCATAGTGAAACAGGCGGGATACCGGTGTGTTCTCCATCTGCTTCAATACAGCCGGATCCTGATCTTCCTTCAGGGCAGCCTTGAGCTTTGTGCTGGCATTCAGTGTGCCATCATACAATTTGCGGGACAGCTTCTTATTGCCGCACAGCAGATACATCGGCACGCCGATGACCGGAACGGCCAGCAGCACAACCACCCAGGCAATCTTATACGCCGGATCTGTCTTGCGGTTAACCTGCCATACCGCCAGCAGCAGACCGATCAGCGTAAACAGCGGCGTCAGATTATTGACATAAGAAAACTGGCAGATATAAGCCAGCAGAAAGTAAATCTGGGCAATAACCAGGGCAATGACCAGAAATAATCTTGAAGATAGTACCCGTATCAGCTTATGCATGGTTCTATTATACCATTCTCAATTCCTGCTCAACGGATACAGATAGATGATCTTGACGGTTTCCCCGCGCTGATACAGCCAGTGATCATGGGGAACCGGCACGGTTTCCACCTTTGTGCCGCCGAGCTTTTCCAGTGTCATGCGGCTGGCAATATTTTCTGGTGAGCAGGTGATAATCACTTCCTGCATATGAAAGCGGTCACGGGCCAGCACCAGCAGCAGCTGACAGGCGTCATATGCATAGCCATGACCGCGGTACTGGGCATAGATCCGATAGCCGATATTACCGGCATAATATAATTCTCTGTTCATGCCGATCCGCAGATCACACTGGCCGATCCGGATCGCCGTATGATGAAAATAGATGCCGAAATCATAGGATTCATACGCACTGCCATGGCCGGGCAGATGATGTTCTTCCTGGATCAGATCGACGATATGGCCGCTGATTTTCTGACGCGGCTGGAAAAAAGAAAAGAAACCTGGCATATACACTCCAGTCCCATTATAAAATGAAGTTAGAAAAAGGAGAAATTATGACACATACATTTCCGAAAGATTTCTTATGGGGCGGTGCCACCGCTGCCAACCAGTTTGAGGGCGGCTTCAACCAGGGCGGCAAAGGATGGAGTGTTGCGGACTGTGCACGCAGCCATCTGGATACCGATGTCAAAGACTACAAGAAACAGAATGAAGTACTGATGAAGGATGTTGAAGAGGCTCTGGCCAATCCGGATGACATGGATCATTATCCCAAGCGCCATGGATCCGAGTTTTATTCCCACTACAAGGAAGATATTGCCCTGCTTGGTGAGATGGGCTTCAAGGTTTTCCGCATGTCTATTGCCTGGAGCCGCATTTACCCTCAGGGTGATGAGGATCAGCCAAATGAGGAAGGCCTGCAGTTCTATGATGCCGTCTTCCAGGAACTGCAGAAATATGGCATCCAGCCGCTGGTGACAATTTCCCACTATGAACCGCCGCTGCATCTTGCCCTGGAATACAACTGCTGGCATGACCGCAGAACCATCGGCTTCTTCATGAACTTTGTCCGCACGATCGTTGACCGCTATGGCAGATACGTCAAATACTGGCTGACCTTCAATGAAGTGGATTCCATGATCCGCCATCCGTTCACAACCGGCGGCCTGATCAAAGACCGTTTCGCACCCGAGAAATTTGAAGAAGTGATCTTTCAGTCCATGCACCACCAGTTTGTGGCAAGTGCCCTGGCGACAAAGTATATTCATGAAAAAGATCCGGATGCCAAAGTCGGCTGTATGCTTACCAAGCTGACCTATTATCCTTATTCTCCGAACCCCCTGGATGTGCTGGAAGCACAGCAGAGAATGCGCTCTACGTATTGTTACAGTGATACGCAGGTATTCGGTGAATACCCGGCTTATCTGCTTGCCAGATTCAAAAATCATGGCATCCGCATCCAGATGGAGCCGGATGATCTGAAGATCATGAAGGCATACCCGGTTGACTTCATCTCCTTCTCCTACTATTCCTCCAGCTGTGTTGCTCATCATACTGACAATCTTGAAACAACCGCCGGCAACACGATCACTGCTGTGAAAAATCCATATCTGCCAACGAGTGAATGGGGCTGGCAGAGTGACCCAACCGGCCTGAGGATTTCGCTTGTCGATCTGTATGACCGCTACCGCAAACCGCTGTTCATCGTGGAAAACGGCCTTGGTGAAAAAGAAACACTCGTCAAAGACGGTGATACCTATACCGTCAATGATGATGCCCACATTGCCTATTACAGAGATCACTTCAAAGCCATGTATGATGCCATTTATGAAGATGGCGTACAGCTGCTGGGCTATACGTCCTGGGCATGCATTGATCTTGTCTCAGAAAGCACGAAGCAGATGTCAAAACGCTATGGCTTTGTATATGTGGACTGTGATGACCATGGCAAAGGAACGTTCAACCGCTACCGCAAGAAGTCATTTTACTGGTACAAACATATCATTGAAACAAACGGTGCTGCCCTGTTTGAAGAATGATATAAAAGAAGCTGGAAATGCAACTCCAGCTTCTTTTCATGTTAATTGATTATTGGGCTGAGGAACTTGACACTGCATTGTCAGCAGCGGACTGGATGACACTGACATAATCGTTATACAGCTCATTCTTCTGGTCACTGCTCAGCTGCACACTGCCGGCGGCGGCACTGATGCCATCCAGCAGGGAAACATGATAGCCGCTGAGAGCACCATCTTTCACTGCCACAACATCCGGTACAAAGAACGACTTGCTGCCGGAATCATCTGTGACAAAGGTTTCTGAGATCAGGGATGTCAGGGCATTGTAATCATCCTGCGTGTAGTCCGAATTGGTATCTACATAATAGACCGTCACAGAAAGGTTCATTGCGGCTTCATTAAGAACCGGTGCCGCGGTGACGCATTCTGTGCCGTCCGGCTTGGCAAAAAACAGAATGGCAGAACCGCCCTGCTGGAAAATCTGCAGGGCCTGCGACATGGAAATTTCCCGGAAAGCATGGGCAGATGGATCACTCAGGCCATACGCTGTCATATCTGCTGCACTGCTGTCAATTGATACATTCTCGGTAATGGTAATAGGATTGGTTGATACAGTAGTGACGGCATCGGGATCCGTGTTGACAAACATGAACGCGTAAACAAGCAGCGCTCCCGCTATCAGCATTTTCTTCATTTATCACATCTCCAGAAATTCAGTCAGAAATCTTTCTGACTTTGGTTGTCTCATAGAAACTATCAATCTTCTCACGGGTAGCCAGGCCGCGTGAATAGACATTGGCACTGCCGCAGGATGCGCCAAACCGGAAAGAATCCACCGGTTCCCTAGAGCGCAGATAGTCCATCAGGAAGCCAGCCACCAGGGCATCACCTGTGCCCACTGTATTGACTGCTTTGCTTTCTCTCTGCAGGGCTGCTCCGTAGACGCCTTTATCACAGACAAGCAGGGCATCTCTGTTTTCAGAAAGAATCAGCACATTCTGCACACCATCGTCATGGAGCTGACGGCCTGCTTTGATTAATGCCGCTTCATCATCCAAAGGAAAATCCACCATGCTGGAAAGCTCCGCTGGGGTTGTCTTGATCATAAACAGGCCAGCGCCGAGCATATCCTTCATCAGGCGCGGATCCGTATCCATGCATACTCTGACCTTCTCCCTGACAGCGTCCTGCAGCATTTTCTTGACATCTTCCACAAGATAATCCTGCGTATTGCCAGCCAGAACAAGATAATCTCCCTCACTCAGGCGGGATACCTTGCCCATCAGATTCTGCATGTCCACATCCGTGATGTAAGGACCCGTCGCATTGATATCCGTGCTTTCATCCTGATTGCGCAGCTTGACGTTGATACGTGTATGACCTTCCGTATAGGTGAAATTCGGACGGATGAATTCATACTTGGCAAGCAGATCGATGTAGAAGTCCTTGGTGAAACCGCCGATGAAACCAAAGGCACGGGTTGGAATGCCAAGGTTATTGAGGACAATGGACACATTGATGCCCTTGCCGCCGGCTTCATAATATTCCAGCTGCGAACGGTTGAGCTTTCCCGGCTGCAGCTGACGGTCACCTTCCATGAAATAATCCAAAGATGGATTCAGTGTACATGTACAGATCATTTTCTCATCTCCCCAGTCCGCCTGACAATCTGTTCAATCAGCTGGCTGGACTGTTCCAACTGCTCCACAACACAGTATTCATAACGGCCATGGCAGTTGCCGCCGCCATTGCCAAGATTCGGACACGGCACACCCATGAAGGTCAGATTGGACCCATCTGTGCCGCCGCGGATACTCTCATTGACCGGTGTCAGGCCAAGATCTTTCAATGAAGCAACAGCAATTTCTGAAACCTCAGGATGCTTGACAAGCACTTCCTTCATATTGTGATAGGTATCACTGATCTCTACTGTAATCACCTGCCGCTTATATGCATCATTGATATAGTCAGCTGCCTGCTGCATCAGCTTCTTCATCTGCTCAAAATCACTTGTTTCATGAGCACGGATCAGATATTCTGCCTCAGCAGAATCCACGTCACCATGCATTCTGTGCAGATGGAAGAACGGTTCGCGTCCTTCCGTGTGCTCTGGTCTTTCATATGCCGGCAGAAGATTGTGATAATCAACGCACACATTCAGGGCATTCACCATCTTGTTTTTGGCAGAACCCGGATGAATGGAAACGCCTGTGCATTTGACAACAGCAGATGCTGCATTGAAGGTCTCATCCGAATAGACACTGATATCGCCGCCATCCATGGTGTAGGCATAATCAGCACCGAATTTCTTCACATCAAAATGTTCCGTACCTCTGCCTACTTCTTCATCCGGTGTAAAGGCAACAGCAATGCGGCCATGCTTTACTTCAGGATGAGAAACAAAATACTGCAGTGCTTCCATAATAGAGGTGATGCCTGCTTTGTCATCTGCGCCAAGCAGGGTTGTGCCATCTGTCACCACCAGTGTCTTTCCCTTCAGTGATGCCATCTCCGGGAAGTCCGCAATATGTGTGATGACGCCATTGCCAAGATCAATATCATTTCCATCATAGTTTTCAATCACATGCGGATTGACGCCAGTGCCGCTGTAATCCGGTGCTGTATCCATATGGGCAATGAAGCCTACACATGGACTTTCATGGTCCAGATTGCTTTCCAGATGTGCATAGATATAGCACGTATCATCCAGACTGGCATCCTGAATCCCCATGTCCTGCAGTTCTTTCAGCAATACCTTTGCCAGATCAAACTGCTTCTTTGTGGAAGGAGATGTCTGACTGTCTGGATCAGACTGTGTATCAATTCTGCAATAGCGGATCAATCTTTCTAGTGCGCTCATCTGTTTACCTCTTTTCTTTCAGTTCCATTTGTGAAAATGTACAGTCGAAATGGGAATCCTGCGGGCTGCAGGCATAGATGCCAATGCGGATCGGACCATTGCGTTCTTCCATTCTGAACTGTCTGACATCCGAATATACCCTGCCATTGAAGCTGTACTGAATCCGTACCGCCCCGGCCCTGTACCATACACGATAATACATCCAGCGGATTGCTGTGCCAATCTCACGGCAGGAACGGTCGCCATATTTGCCATGAAATACGATCACATCCAGCTCATCGAGCTCTTCATTGCGCCGCTTCGTGCAGCAGACCGCTTTCCGTCTGGAACCGTTGTACAGCAGAATGCCGCACTGGTCAAACTTGCCCTGATACGAAAAATCGACGCGGACAGTAAACATGAAATAGCCATCCGGTTTCAAAGACAGCTCTACTGCCTCTGCCCCGTGCCGGTGCCCCCGCAGGTCTGTATACGGTTCTGTTTCCAGAATCACACAGTCCCTTCTGACAATATAGCGTTCCGGCTTCCGGATCCATTTCAACTGATTCGCGTCAATTTTCGTCATGTATCTATTTTACTCAGATTTTGTGTCTGACATCCATATCAACATTCTCATAACTTGTTGCAGTCAGAGAATCATGGATCGTTGTTGCTTTGTTAGCCATGTTCTCACGCATCATTCTGCCCTTGACCTGAGCAGGCTGAGAAATGACGGCCGGGCCGGCAATACAGCCGCCCACACATGCCATGCCTTCCAGAATATCTGCTTTGAAGCGCTTGAACTTGATCAGGTTCAGCTGCTGTTTGCACTCCATACCGCCATTAGCCAGCACGGAAGTAACAGGCTTATCATACCCCATTTCCTTCAAAGCTTCTACAACCGCAGCCGCAACGCCGCCGCTGGCAGCGAAGTTTCTGCCATAGTTGGATGCTGTCAGCTTCTCATCACCCTGAATCTCATCCAGGTCTACACCCTTGGCCGCAAACATTGCCATCAGCTCTTCAAAGGTCAATACATAGTCAACTGCACTGACTTCCTGCATCGCTTCCTGCTTCTTGGCAACACACGGACCGATAAAGACGACCTGACAGCCAGGATGATCCTTCTTCAGTTTACGTGCCGTAGCCATCATCGGTGTAACTGTCGTACTCTTGTTTTCCTTGTACTGCTCCGGGAAGTGAATCATCAACATATTGACAAAGCCAGGGCAGCAGGATGTTGTCAGAGGAAGACCGGCTTCCTTGTGCTTGATCAGTTCCTCAGCTTCATTATGGGCAACCGCATCCGCACCACCCGCAACTTCCACGCACTTGGTAAAGCCAAGCATCTCAATCCCCTTGAAGATCACCGGCAGGCTGGCTGCTTCAAACTGACCCTGGATGGAAGGTGCCACAATCGCATACGTCTCTACTTTCTCATTCAGCAGATGAATGACCTGTGATACCCAGCTCATATCCGAGATCGCGCCAAACGGACATGCCTTCAGGCAGGCACCGCAGTTGATGCAGCGGTCCTCGTCAATCTGACAGATCTTGGCATCATTCCAGGAAATTGCCTGTACCGGGCAGTGTGCATAGCATGGACGTTCCGTAACAACAATCGCATTATACGGGCAGGCACGTGCACAGGCACCGCACTCCTTGCACTTGGCATGGTCAATCACCGAGCGGTGGGCACCCATGGAAATGGCACCGAAGTTGCAGGCAGCCAGGCATGCCTTCTTCATACATTTACGGCAGTTATCTGTTACCTGAATCTTCTGGATGGTGCAGCCGTCACATGCCGCATCAATGACCTGCACGATCTGTTTCGGCTTGTAGATTTCAGAATCATTTGCCATCTTGCCAAGGGCCAGACGCACTCTCTGCCGCAGAACTTCTCTTTCCTTATACACACAGCAGCGGAACCGCTCTCCCCCAAGCGAGACAAGCTGACGTGCAAAGGCATTCACCTTTTCCTCTGCCAGCTCTCCTTCAAAGGCTTCTCTTGCCACCTCTGTCAAGACATCAAACTTGAACAGATTGGCATCACTTGTCAGCATACTGAACATAATCCGTTGTTCTCCTTTTTCTCAATCCCTTAAATATAACAATATGATATCTCAGCGATAATACTGAACGCCATACTCTACTTTGGCAAGATCACTGTCCGGAATCAGCTTCTTCAGAATCTCACGGGCAAACTCCAGCGAGGCACTCATGCCGCGGCCGGTCACAACATTGCCGTCCGCAACAGCCGGCACCATCATGAACTTGCCGCCAAAGCTCTCATCATGAAAGCTCGGGAAGCATGTATAGTATTTATCCTTCAGAATACCCAGGTGTCCCAGCACGGAAGGCGCTGCACAGATTGCACAGGTCAGCTTTCCTGCCTTGTAATGGGCAAGCACCGCCGCTTTAACGGTATCACTCTTGTCAAGATTGGCTGTGCCAACCTTGCCGCCGGGCAGAACTACGACATCATATGTACTGACATCCACATCTTTCAGCAGAAGATCCGCACTGACATCCACGCCATGAGAACCATGCACCGTGAAACGATCACTGATTGAAACCATATCTGTATGGATTCCTGCTCTTCTCAGCAGATCCACTGTTACCAGAGCTTCACACTCTTCAAAACCATCAGCCAGAAATACAAGACTCTTCATTTCAGCCTCCTTGTGAAAATTATACCATGTTAGTATACATCCCACCACTCATAAAAAGAAGAGCCGGGGCTGTCCGACTCTCCTTCTCTTCATTCCGCTTCACAATATCCTGTCAGTTTCTATTTCAGCTTCTTTGCATTTCATGCTTATGATGGCACAACCGATTCTCTTTCATCTTGCCCATCTGCTTACATATACAGGATTCCTGATGTGTTTTGTTTTCCTGTTCGCTTTTGTTCAGCCATTGCTGACCACTGAAAGGCAGATCATGTCATGTTTTACCTACTGCCGCTGTTGTTACAATTGCGGCGCTCATGAACTTTTCCTTTTTCCTCACTGCCAGCTCATGTTCCAAGAGACTTACCCTATACACAGGGCACCATGAACAGCTTTTTCATGTCTGCGGATTGTTTCCAGTGGCTTCGCTCTGCGCTTCCATCAGGCTTTGACAGAAATATCAGAAGTCAGAATTGAATGCTTTGTTATTTGCAGGTTTCTATGACCTGCCTCCATAAATTCCTGGTTTCATTGGATACCTCCCGGCTCTCATTCGGTTGGCTCTTTCTCTTTGCACTTATATAATAGCTTTCCGCGGTATCATTACCAGTCTTGTATTTCAAATTTATTTCAGCTATATTGTTTATGTTAGGGCTTACATAAACTTAATCTGCATTTTCCATTAACTGACGATAATTATAAACGGCACCAAACATTCTGGCATTGGAATGAAAGTCTGATTCTACAACCTCCGGCTCCCAGATGTTATGATACGGCACGTTTTCAAAGCGCCTGTGTACAGCTTCCTGGATTAATTTCAGAAAGACAGGCTCAGAAATATTGCCGCCGATGACGATCCTGGAGGAATCGATGACACACTGGATGTTGTACAAATAGGAGGCCAGCCCGTCGCAATACGTATTTACTCCGCGCAGGACATCCGGGTCGTTCTGCTGCAGCCGCATCATGATCCGGATCACATTCATATCATCACGTCCGGTTGCCTCATTGACACACTGCGCCAGGGAATCCACACCGCTTGTCTGTGAAAAAATACCATTTTTGCCATAGCGGTCCTGGTAGTCTGCACGCATATAGGAAAATTCGCCAGCTGCGTAATGGGCGCCATCACACAGTTTGCCATCCATAATCACCGCACCGCCAATGCCGCCGCCAAGAATCATGACCATCATGCCATTGCGGATTCCCTTGAGGGCACCATAGCCGATTTCAGCCATGGCTGCTGCCTTGGCATCGTTGGCAATGACAGTCTTCAAGCCGGTCAGTTCCTTTACTTCTTCCGCATAGTCCATATTATGAACCCAGCGGAAAACGCCGCCAGAGTAGGCAATGCCTTTTTTACGGTCAATGACACCAGGCATCGTGATGGAGATTCCATCCACCTGATCTTTGTATCTGGCTGCCACATCACAAAGAGGTTCAAACAACTCTTCTTTGCATGACATGCCAAAGGTCATGCGGCCGCTGTCCATCAGATCCAGGCACTGCGAGACAATGCCATAGCGGAACGTGCCATTGTCAATATCAAAACATAAATATTTCTTCACGAAGCTTCCTCCGTTGGCTCCCTGCCATATCAAAAAATGCCAAATACTCTGTTTCTTATTATATGCCTGCAGACTGTCTTTGCAAAATAACAGAAAAACAGGACATCTCTGCCCTGTGATCTGTTACTTGGAATTTTCTTCCTGTGCATCGAGCTTGCCAAGTGCACGATAGTGACGGCGTCTGTCAATCTCCGTCAGATACTTCTTGCGGACACGGATATCTGTCGGTGTGACTTCGACAAGTTCATCATCATTGATGAACTCAACCGCACCTTCCAATGTCAGAATGCGCGGCGGAACAAGCTTCATGGCTTCATCATTTCCGGTAGAACGCACAGCTGTCATCTTCTTATTCTTGATCGGATTGACGCCCATATCCATATTCTTGCTG
Source organism: Grylomicrobium aquisgranense (assembly GCF_033971865.1). Lineage (NCBI taxonomy): Bacteria > Bacillati > Bacillota > Erysipelotrichia > Erysipelotrichales > Erysipelotrichaceae > Grylomicrobium > Grylomicrobium aquisgranense. The sequence continues at coordinate 13,855 of NZ_JALBUR010000010.1, forward strand.
GAAACACCGATGATCATGCCTTCATAGACCGGTGTCTGAGCACCAATGAACAGCTGGCCTCTTTCCTGAATATTCCAGAGTGCATAGGTCATGGCATTTCCGGTTTCCGTTGAAATCAGAGCACCGTTTTCACGCTGCGGAATTTCACCCTTCCATGGCTCATAGTCCGCAAGACGCTGCACAATCGTACCTTCGCCATGCGTCATATTAATGAAGTCACTGCGGAAACCAATCAGGCCTCTGGTAGGAACCATATACGTAATACGTGTATACGTACCGATCTCTTCCATGTCATTCAGAACACCTTTACGCACATTCAAGGCGGAGATTACAGCACCGGAATATTCTGTCGGTACATCAATGACAACTTCCTCAACCGGCTCGCACTGTACGCCATCAATTTTCTTGAGAATAACCTGCGGACGGGATACTGCAACTTCATATCCCTCACGGCGCATCTGTTCCAACAGAACCGTCAGATGCAGCTCACCACGGCCGGATACCTTGAAGGTATCTGTGGAATCGGTGTCTTCCACTTTCAGACCGACATTGACTTCCAGTTCCTTTTCCAGTCTTTCACGGATATTGCGGGAAGTCACATACTTACCGGACTGACCTGCAAACGGTGAGTCATTGACCATGAAGTTCATGGACAGAGTCGGCTCTTCAATCTTGATGGCAGGCATTGGATCAGGCGCGCCAACCGGGCACAGCGTATCACCGATGTTGATATCAGGAATACCGGAGATCATGCAGATTTCACCGCACTGGATCTCATCAACAGAAATACGGCTCAGTCCCTTATAGACAAAGATCTGGTTTGTCTTGCCCTGATGAATCGTACCATTGGCATTGCACACTTCATATGGTGTGGCAGCCTTCAGAGTACCCTTGTAAATACGGCCGATGCCAAGTCTGCCAATATAGTCATCATAAGCCAGTGCACAGATCTGCATCTGTACCGGTTCATCCATCAGGTTCGGATACGGCTGGGTATGATGAATGATCGTCTCAAACAGCGGCACGATATCATTGTTGGTATCCTTGTCCCAGTCATAGCGGACAATACCTTCTCTTGCCACGCCATACAGGATCGGGAAGTCCAGCTGATCATCCGTCGCATTCAGCTCCAGGAACAGATCATAAACTTCATCAATAACCTCGGTTGCACGCTGGTCTGCTTTATCCATCTTATTGATCAGCAGGATCGGACGCAGGCCGATCTCCAGAGACTTGCTCAGAACGAAACGGGTCTGCGGCATCGGTCCTTCGGCACTGTCAACCAGCAGGATGACCGTATCCACGGTACGCATGATACGCTCAACTTCGGAAGAGAAATCCGCATGGCCTGGTGTATCGACAATGTTGATCTTATAGTCCTTATACGTAACCGAGCAGTTTTTGGAATAAATCGTGATGCCGCGCTCACGCTCCAGATCATTGGAGTCCATGATGCAGTCCACAACCTTCTCGTTGTCCTTGAAGACATGGCTCTGCTTGAGGAACGCATTGACAAGCGTACTCTTGCCTGCATCGACGTGGGCAATCACTGCAATATTGATAATCTTCTGATAATCCATATGCTCACCTCATTCTTAATCTCGAAACGTGTCTATTATATTGAGTTGGATTGCATAAATCAACTGCACTGCCAGCAGATGCGCGCACATAAAAAGCACCGGATTTCCGGTGCTTTGCGCCTTATTTCTGATCAGCGTCAATTGCATTGGCAGCTGTGCGTCCAGAGACAAAGATCTCAACAATCGCATTGCCGCCCAGACGGTTGCCACCATGGATGCCGCCCGTGACCTCACCAGCCGCATACAGACCCTTGATGACATTGCCCTTTTCATCCAGGACATGGCGTTCATCATCAATTGTCAAGCCACCCATTGTATGGTGTGTGCTCGGTGCCAGCAGGCGGACCTTGAGCTGTACGCCATCCAGTGTATAAGTATCTTCCTTGTAGTTGCCGTTTTCATCCTTTTCGGCATTGCCGATCAGTGCTGTCCAGCCGGTCTTTTCTGGATCCAGGTCTTCACCCTTGTTCTCCATCAGTGCCTTGTCATAAGCCAGAATGGTTTCCTTGACCTGCTCACCAGTGCAGTCAAAGCCAAGCTGTTTGAACAGATCGTCAAGCTGATCAACGGTGCGGGTGTACTGACGGTTTTCCACGTCGCTGTTCCACAGCGTCAGGTCACTGTCCTTCGGTGTGCCATATGGATACGGGCCAGGAATTGCCTGCGATGCATTGGCAATTTCAATGACAGTGCCCTGAGCGCCATCATAGCTGACACCATTTTCAAACTCACCAAGAGACAATACATCACGTTCACTTGTCTCATTGACATAGCGGGTGCCATCCTTCGGATTCAGATAGATCGCATAGTTGCCGCCGCCAAAGGCCAGGTTGCCATTGTCGACCCAGGAGATCGGCATCATCTGTGTCCAGCCCATGCCGGTCGTGCCGGCACCAACTTCTGTACCCATGTCAATGCCATCACCAACCAGTGAAGAACGGTTGGTTGTCTTTGTGGAAGAAGTAATATCGCCATCAGCCCAGTATTCGTTGGTATCCATGACACGCTGGATATTGGCTGCATAGCCGCCGGTTGCCAGAACAACGCCCTTGTTGGCATGCAGGGTGACTTCCGTACCGTCATACATCTTTGCCTTGACGCCTGTGACAGCACCATCATCTGTCAGCAGAGATTCCGCTTTGGTTCGCGTCATGATTGCATTGTCAGCCGCATTGGCCACCGTATTGAGAAGTGTATTCTTCGTGGTTGCAATGTACGTGTTGAAGACGCTCTTGCCCTTGGTGTTGCTGCCATCAGGATCCGCCGTACCATCGCCATCCAGGTCACAGCCAAGGAAGTCGTTTTCACGGTTCCACAGTGCACCGACAATGGTTGGCTGCACAGATTCATCAAACAGAGCTCCCTGGTCTTCCAGCCAGCCCTTGAGATCCTGGCCGCCTTCAATGAACTGAGAAACCAGCTTGTAGTCACCATAGATCCACTTTGTGTGGTCAGCATTCGGACGCAAGCCGCCATAGTAAGTCTGGAAGATATGCAGATTGACTGTGGAGAACAGTGTCAGATCGCCTTCATTAACCCCGGCATCCAGCTTGGGCTGTGCCCAGTCAAGATATGCCTGAATCTCTTTCTTCAGTGCCTTGAGTGTATCCAGATATTCCGCATGGACACCTGCCTGGCTGAGACTGTCAATATCACCAGCCACAAAGTCATGGTCCTTGAAGTAGCTTTCATCAAACGGTTCCTCACTCCAGTTCAGAATGGTCTTGAGAACCTTGATGTTGCCATTGGCCATCTTGACCTTGTCATAGGTCTGGCCCTTGTACTCACCGGTTGTGGCATCCGGATTGCTTTCATCCCAGCACAGATACTTCTGCACAGACTGGAACTGGCCGCCGGATGCGATGGTGTTGCCGCCGATTTCGGCATTCTCTTCGATCACGGCAACAGAATCACCATTCTGGGCTGCCTGCACAGCTGCGGCCATACCGGCACCGCCGGCACCAACGACAACGACATCATATGTCTTTTCAATCGGATCCTGTGCCTCATGCACAACCGTATTGCTTTCAAAGCCATCCTGGTCCGATGCCTTTGCCTGCTTTGCCGCATCTGCCAGTGCTTCCTTGACACCCTTGGAAGTAAAAGTAGCACCAGACACACTGTCAATACCGGAGCCATTGGCTTCCTTTGCATCCGCAAACAGAATGTCATATGCAGGTGTGCCAATATGATTTGTCTCCTTGGAACTCTTGATCGCAATATCCGTAATGCCATCTTCACTGAACGTGACATCCAGCTGGATCGGTCCATTATAACCGGTGCCTTCACCAGTATAGGTGCCGGCAGTATACGTAACCGGTACATTTTCATGCTTTGCGGCAACTGCATAGTCATCCGGATTCAAACCTGCATTCTTCAATGCATCCTTGACCGCATTCATGATTGCATTGGATGTAACGGTGGCACCAGACACTGCGTCCACATTCGGTGTCCCGGCATCCACAATCTCCTGCGGCACCTTTTCCAGAGCCGGATCGGCAATCCCTTTGGTCTCCTGCTGATCCGTCACTTCAACATTGGTAATCTCCCCGTTTTTCAGTGTGACTTCAACCGTCACATCCCCATTTTTACCTTCGGCAGTTCCCTTGAACGTGCCGCTCTTTTTTCCACATCCGGTCAAAGACCCTAACAGAAGTGCTGTGCACAGCAGCATTGTGCCACTGCGAAAACATCTTTTTGTGTTCATCTTTCCTCCCATAACTTGAACATTTCCGGATTTGTTCACTATGATTATTAAAAACCCTGTACCAGATACAGAGTCAATCATTTTTGTGAATTATTTCGTAAGTGGGGGTGTATTTCTATGTATATTCATGAACTGGCAGAACTGACCAATACCAATCCCGAAACGATCCGGATGTACCGTAAGAAAGGCCTGCTGCATCCATCCAGACAGAAAAACGGTTATTACGATTATTCCATGGCAGACTTTGCGTCTCTCATACACCTGCGCAAACTGCGTGAATATACAATGTCGCTCAATGATATCGACCACGCTCTCTCTGCATCCAATCCCATGAAGCTGCTGGACAGTTTCAGCCAGAAGGAGCAGGCAATCAAAGAACAGATTGCCGGGCTGCAGGAAAAAATACGTTTTCTGGAACTGGAAAAGCGGCATATCTGCGAAACTATGAGTGAAGGCTTTGACAGCGTACAGATCATGCAGTCCGTTGACACCAAGATTGACTTCTATCCGCCCTTCCAGGAAGCTGCCTCAACTCTGCTGTCACTGCACTATCTGACCACAACGATCTGCCTGTATATACCAAAAGAGATTCTGAATGGTCCCATCATAGACAAAGAGATTCCCCTGCAGGCAGGTATCGGCACCTACAAATACATGCTCAAAGATGATGCAGACATACCGGAAAAGGCTGTGGTGATTCCCAACGGCAGGTGCATTTCCCAGTTGATTTCCCTGCAGGATCTGACCCGCATCAATATTCTTTCCCTGGCACCGATGATGGCTTATGCCAGAACAAACAAGACACCTTTTCTGTCTGATACCACAGCCTACCTTGCTGCAGTCAATTACCAGCAGGACAAACCGGTCTATACATTCCGGCTGCGTGCCTGCATAGAAAAAAATGATATCCGTGATCCGGATACCAGGATTTCTCAGAACTGATTTTCAACGCCAAGCAGTTTTGCATTGACAAGACGTGTAAACAAAGAGACAAGCGGGCCCAGCAGGAAGGTACATACAAGTGTGCCGATGCCGATCAGGCCGCCGGAAAGCCATGCCACAAGTGCGCACATGGCATCTGTGAATACCCGGCAGCCAAAATATGGCAGATGCAGATGATCGCGCAGACCGATTGCTGCATAATCATACGGAGCAATACCTTCATTGGATGCCTGGTATAAAGAAGAACCGTAGCAGGTAACCACCACCGCCGCAAGCATGATCACAATCTTTACCGAAAATGTCTCCGGCAAAGAGAAAGCAGCTGTCAGCATATTGTAAAAGAAGGTCACCATATAGCCAAGCAGGCCGCCATTGACCAGAGTCCCCCAGCCAATGTACTGTTTTCCAGCAAGGAACTCCACCGCCAGCAGCACAATATTTACCAGTAACTGCCAGTTGCCAAGCTGCCAGCCAATCTTGTTTGAAATGGCAATGTTCATAGCAGTATACGCATCATTTCCTGTCAGTGAAAAACGGAATACAGCAATGCCCAGTGCCAGAATCACATTGCCTGCAACCATGCCGGTAATTCTCCGGCCGCGATTTTCTTTGTTCATTTTGAATCACTCACAAACTTTCTATCTCTATGATATCTCAGTTCATGACAAAGCAAAAAAAATCCGAAACGAATTCCGGATCGATCATGGAGCGCGTGAGCAGAATTGAACTGCCGTGTCCACCTTGGCAAGGTGGCGTTCTACCATTGAACTACACGCGCACAATAGAGGCGGTTCTGACGAGATTCGAACTCGCGATCTTCTCCGTGACAGGGAGACGAGATAAGCCACTACTCCACAGAACCAGTATGGCGAGGAAAGAGGGATTTGAACCCTCGCGCCGGTTTCCCGACCTATGCCCTTAGCAGGGGCACCTCTTCGGCCTCTTGAGTATTTCCTCAATATCTGCCAAGCGCATATTGTGTTGCTCTTTTTTAGCGCTCATTCATATTACCATGGGGTATATTTGAATGCAACTCTTTTTTTCCAAATTTCGCATCTTCGTCAGTTTCTGCTACACCCTCAATTATACGATAGAAAGCATCAGTGCAAATACCATAGCCAAAAAAAGCGATCCAGGTGGGAGACAACTGAGAAATATCCCGGTTTTCCCCAAAGATCGCTTTTACTGCAATGATTACTTTTTACGGAAAAAAGAAGGTTTCACCTTTGCCTCTGTTTCCAGCCATACCTTCAGTCCGGCAACGCTGCCATCATCCGCAATAACAAACTGGGCAGGAACAGGCATGCCAAGCATTGGAAGCACGAGGTCAAAACTGTCATAGTGATAATGATTCAGCATTGCCGGAAGACCGTTCCATGTTCCTGTATAGCCGTCCTTATCCCCTTTCCGGAAATTCATTGTACCAAAGCCCGGATGTTCATAGACGCCTTCATATGCCGCAGAATCCCTGACAGTATGGGTGTTGGGGATTTTCTTTGCAGCGCGTTCCTGCAGCCTGCCCATAATCCTGCCATAGTAATCCGTAAAGACTTTCTGATAGCGGGATGACCAGTCCGGAATCTCTTTGACCCCAAGTGCCTCATCGCACAGGATATTGCCAAGTGCGTTAACGGCAAATGTGGAAGTCGCATTGCTCAGCACTACCATGCCGAAATCCTGTTCAGGAAGGAAGGCAAGCTGGGATGAGAAGCCATTGGTATTGCCACCGTGGGAGATCATTGGTACGCCGCGGTAAATGTCTGTAAACCATGCCATGCCATACTCGGCGCACTGCACTTCCGGGAAAGACCAGAAATACGGGCTGCCGATCATCTGATGTGTATGCATTTCCTTCAATGTCTCCGGCTTTACAAGCTGAGGGCCATGCCCCAGCTGAAAATTGACATACTTAGCCATGTCCTTTGCACAGGACACGATGCCGCCGGCGGGATTGAAAGCACCCAGATGCAGGTAAGGCGGTTCCATGTACTGTTCATTGGCATAGACATATCCTGCCGCATGGTCTTCATATCCCGAAAGCGAGTCCACTTCAAAATCCGTATGTTCCATGCCCAGCGGCCTGAAGATGCGCTCTTTGACAAAGTCTTTATAGCTTATGCCAGACAGAACATCCACGAGATAGCCTGCCAGAGAAACCATCTGGTTGGAATACTGCAGTTTGGTGCGAAACGGTGCACTTGGCTGCAGATACTGCAAAGAGGCAATCATCTTCTGTGGATCATCCACGGCATCATAGGCAAGCTGCAGATCATATCTGGGCACGCCAGAACGATGGCAGAGAATATCTCTTACTGTGACATTGCTCTCTGCCTCCGGGTCTGCCAGTTTCAGAGAAGGCAGATAGTTTTTTACCGGCACATCCCAGTCAAGCTTTCCTTCTTCCACCAGCATGCCAAGAGCAAGGGCAGTAAACGACTTGGTGATGGAGCCAATCGGCATCACCGTTTCTGCACTCATCGGCAGCTGTTCCTTCACATTGCGCAGTCCACTGGCCTCCAGACAGACAACGCTGCCATTTTTCACAACCGCTGCAGCCATGCCTGCCACATGGTAATCTTTGCGCAGACTTTCCAACGCTTCTCTGACATCCATATCATTGTTCTCCTTCCATATCAAAACCAATGCCCGGCTGAGAGCCAAGGGTAATGTTGCTGCCATTCTGCAAATATCCTGCCTGCATATGATCATGTTTCAGGATAACACCGGAATCCAGATCGATTTCCTGCAGATTGCGCAGGGCAGCAGCCAGATGCAGTCCCGCCGCATTCGCCAGCGGACTTTCTCCCATACAGCCAATCATGCAGGAAATTCCGGCAGCTTCACAGATCGCATTGATCTGCAGTGCCCGGTAAATGCCACCGCATTTCATCAGCTTGATATTCACAACATCCGCCCCTCCTGTTCTGGCAATCCGCATCGCATCCTGCGGCAAATGCACACTTTCATCCGCTGCAATGCGAATATGACTGTTCGCCTTCACTTCCTGCAGTCCCTCAATATCCCATGCCTTCACCGGCTGTTCAATAAGATCCACGCCATACTGCTCAAGCAAAGAAGCAGCCCGGACAGCATCCCTGACACACCAGCCCTGATTGGCATCAGTGCGCAGAATAACATCTTCTCCAACCGCCTTCCTTATTGCCGCAATACGTTCTACATCCGCTTTCACAGTTTCGCCAAGCTTGATTTTCAATATTGAAAAACCACAATTCACATAACTCACTGCCTCGGCAGCCATGATATCAGGACGGTCAATGCCAATAGTCACATCCGAAACCAGATGGGGATCACTGCCGCCCAGATACACATATAACGGAACGCCTGCCTTCTTTGACGCAAGATCATAACATGCCAGGTCAATGCCTGCCTTTACAGCAGTATTGCCATCATACAGACTATCCATAATATTATGAATCGTGCCAATGGACCGGGGATCCATGCCGGTCAGAGACCGTTTCATATCATTGCCAACAGAAAGGATCGTTTCAAGATTGTCACCAGTTACATAGGGCAGCGGCGCTGCCTCTCCCCAGCCGGTCATGCCATCATCTGTTCTAATCCTCACAATGCACGTATCCATGGAAGAAATCGTTCCAAATGCCACATGAAACGGTTTCTGCAACGGAAAATGCATCACTTCAAAGGAAATATCCGAGATCTTCATAGCTTCCATTCTCCTTCTTTATCACAGGAGTCAGCCAACTCATGTTCAGGCTCCATAGCATCTGTTTTTTCCTGCTTCAGTGCAGCTTCATAAGAGAAACAGCAGCGCCTTGTCTGCCATGGTCCAGCAGATGCCTCCAGCGGCTTAGCCCTATTATAGAGCACACTTAACGAACTTCAACGATAATCACCAAAGGCGAGCCATCATGGTCCTGATAATAAACCTGCAGATTTTGAACAAATTCCTGATGCTCGTTATTCTACAACTGCAATTAAGTGTTGCTCACGAACAGCATGCAAAAGCTTGTATTTATGATGACAGATCAGATATGATTTGACCATCCTGCATACAGAAAGGAGCGATATGTCAAGAAAGAAAATATTAATCATTACAGTCATTGTCTTTCTCGTGGCATGGTTTTCCATTAACGGAATTCTGTTAGCCGCAACCGGAAGAACTGGCTCCCAGTGGGCAGCCTATGTCATACAAAACATGGGAAGTTAAGACTGATTGTCAAAAAAGCTGTGCGCTTACAGGCAGATTATGCCTGCTTTGCACACAGCTTTTTGCTTTGTACATCATAGAAAGTCACAAGATCTTTGACATATCTGTTAAAAACTTCATCATTTGCCGCAAATATTTCATGACGTGAATCATACTGCACAAGGGATGTGTTGGCAGAACGCATCTTGAAGATCTGCTCACCTTCATTCAGCACCATCGTATCCCGGCTTGCCTGACAGATCAGTACCGGAACCCGCACCTTTCCGGCATTCTGCAGTGCCTTCTCAGAGCCCTGCTTGGCAGCTCTTGCCCAGCCATAGGTACCGCCCCAGGTCTGATAATCCGGATCTGCCTGGCGCTGATGGAACTGATAGGCATAGCGCTTTTCACTGTCACAGGAAGAATTGGCAGGATCATACTTGCCCGTCCAGGCATGCTGGCCAGGTGCGTAGTCATCATCCAGATGTTTGACTTTGGCATAAACGGACAAAGCATCTACAGCCGGTTCCGGCAGCTTGCCAAAGTTCATTTCCAGCATAGGTGAAGAAAGAATGGCACAGGCAAAATCATCCGGATGTTCTTCCAGTTCCAGGGCTCCTGCAGCACCGCCCATGGAATGGGCAAACAGAAATCTCGGCAGGGCAGGATACTGCTTCCTAATCCAGTTGACATAGGCGTGGATGTCACCGGCATACTCTTCAAAGGAGCCTACTGTAACTCTTTTATCCGCGAAGCAGCGGCGGTTGGATGATTTGCCATGTCCGCGCAGTTCCAGAAAGAACGGTGCATATCCCGCTTCATAGAAATGCTGAAACAGTTCATGGTATTTGCCAAAGAAACCGCAGAAACCATGTACCATGACAATCACAGCTTTGGCACGGTCTGGAATGGCATGATACGTATTCAGACTGGTTCCATCAAAAGAGGAAATCTCCTGTTGGATGGCATGCCGGGCAATCCAGGGGGCAGTCTTCTCTTCCAGCTCGCTCATGCATGTTCCTCAAAGAAGATTCTGGCTTTGTCAGGATAATTGGTAATGACGGCATCTGCCTTCATCTTGTCACAATATGCCCACAGCGTTTCATCATTGACAGTCCAGACATTGACAGCCATGCCAAACTTGTGGGCCTTTTCCACTACATCCTGATAGCGCAGATTGTAAACAGCCGGATGAATGGCATTCATGCCATACTTGTGAGCATATTCCGGCATATCAATCGGGCCATCCTCATACAGGAAGGCTACTTTTGCATTGGGATCCAGCTGTCTGACCTTCAAGGCAGAATAGTGATTGAAGGAAGAATAGATGACATGGTCCTGGAACCCATTGGCTTTGACCATCTCAATAATTTCTTCTTCAATGCCTTCATAATCAAAGATGCCGGTCTTGAGTTCAATATTGATCATCAGATTTGTCGGTTTCAGCAGATCAAACACTTCCTGCATCAGGGGAATATCCGCATGGCCTGCCTCAGGATGGGTCTTGTTGAAATTGAAGGTGCGCAGCTGCGCAAAGGTATAATCTTTCACCCAGCCAGTACCATTGGAAGTTCTGTCTATGTTTTCATCATGGATGACAACGATCTTCTTGTCCTTTGTATACTGGATATCCAGCTCCACGCCATCGGCGTGCTGCTTTGCAGCAAGGTCAAATGACAGTAATGTGTTCTCCGGCATATAGCCGCTGGCACCGCGGTGTGCCCAGATCTGATGTTTCATTGTTTATCCTTCTTTCTTTTTAAAAAGAGAAACGTCACTTCTGACGAATCTCCAGTCCAGCTTCCTGTGGGATCACTTCATACACACACATTGCATGTTTGTCATCTGCCACAGCAAACGTAAATTCACAATTGGTGCCAACACCCCAGCTGCCATGTGCATCTATGGCAATCAAAGACATCGGCTGGGCATAGCCATTACGTCTGATCAAAGAATCATTAAGCTCTTTGACAGCCTGCTCCGCAGCACTCTGCACCGGCAGGCCAGCCTTCATAGCTGCCACTGCTGCATAGCTCAGCGCACCCTTGGCAATCTCTTCACCCATGCCGGTAGCCGCAGCTGCACCCACTTCGCTGTCCGCATAATAGCCAACACCTGGCATCGGCGTATCACCAACACGGCCCGGTTCCTTCATGAAAAGACCGGATGTTGAAGTCGTTGCACAGATCGTACCCTTCTGGTCCAGGGCCAGGAAGCAGACCGTATCGTGGCCGTCATAGGCTTTTAATGCTTCCACTTTCTTCTTCTCGAAGATTTCCTGTGCCTCCGGGGTCAGATTGTTGCGCTTTTCAAAACCATGTTCTTCTGCATACAGTGCTGCCCCTGCTCCGGTACGGAAATTATTGGCATCTCCATCCGCAAGCGACTGGGCAACAGCAGCCGGAGAACGAAACCCCTCCAGTGCCGATACAGCACCAAAATGCAGCGTGTCACCATCCATATAGCCGGCATCCATGGCAATATGTCCATCTTTGCCAGGCAGTCCGCCATAGCCGACGGAATGAAATTCCGGATTATCCTCAACATCCTGCACACCGGCAAGTGTTGCCTGCTTTGCCGTACCGTTTTTTGCAAGAAGATCAGCAGCTTTGACTGCACCCTGTGCCGCCATTTCCCAGGTACCAATCACACACCAAGTCATATTCGTTCACCGGTTGAAAGCATCAGGCAGATCGTTCTCGAGAAGAATCGTATCCTCTCTTGAAGCATTTGCCCACACCCAGTTAAATGCCTCCTTTTCCTTTGCCAATACTACCACATGGCTCATATCAAAATCCACATCCTGCAGGCCAGCCAGAATCGGTTTTGTCTGGGCTTCACCTACCAGTACAACCCAGTCCGCCTTGCCCTTCATCTTCTGGCCAAAGCTGCGGTTGATTTCATCCTGCTTTGCGCCCAGATCAATCATGCCAGGGGTCACAATGATCCGCCTGCCCGGCATCATGCCAAGTACTTCCAGCGCCATAGCACTGCCGCTTGGATTGGCATTGAACGCATCATCGATGAAGCGGAAGCCATTGATCCGCTTCAGTTCCAGGCGGTGTTCCACCTGTTTCATATTCTTACAGCCTGCGGCAATGGCCTCCCACGATACATTGAGATAGCGTGCACATGCCGCTGCCGCCAGAATATTCAGAATATTCAGCTCACCCAGCAGTTTTGTCTGCACGGGAATGCGCTCATTCCCATGCACAATCACAAACGAAGAACCGGAAGCGGAATAGGAAATATCTTCGGCATGATAATCTGCCTGCTGGCACACAATGCCATAGCTGATGACTTTGACCGGATTTGCAATGTGATAATTCCGGATGAATTCATTGTCATAGTTCAGGATTGCCGCTCCATCAGCTGGCAGCTTTTCAGCCATCTGCATCTTTTCTTTGATGATGTTTTCCTGGCTGCCAAATGTATTGAGATGCTGCGGTCCAATGGATGTCACAACACCGATGGAAGGATGGACAAAATTCATCAGTTCGGTAATATCGCCAACATGGTCTGCACCCATTTCGCACACAAATACCTGATGGATCGGTTTGAGCATTTCCCGGATCGTGCGGGTGATGCCCATCGGCGTATTGTAGGAAGCCGGCGTCATCAGTGTGTTGTACTTTTCAGACAGCACTGCCTGCATGATATTCTTGGTGGTTGTCTTACCGTAAGAACCGGTAATGCCGATCTTGATCAGACCGGTATGGCTGCTGAGAATCTTTTTTGCATCATTGAGATAGGACTGCTGTACGCCATGTTCAATCGGTGCAGTAATCCATCCCACTGCAAACAGCAGAATCCAGGGCAGGAAATAGCCAGCCGCTATCATCAGTCCATAGCTGAAACATGCTGGTACAAAAGCCAGAATCAGCCAGAGGGCAACTACTTCCAGGATCACCAGCACAGCGATCTGCCGTTTTACTCTTGCCGTGACGACAAGCGGCTTGATGTACTGTTTTCCCTTTTCCATTGCCCGATGGTACAGTGCCATGACAATCTGCACGCATACAAATGGCCAGATCGTCACTTGAAACAGTGAAACCACAATAGAAATCAATACGATGGCAAGCGGAATAATACAGGATGAGACCTGATCATGCACAGATGTACGGATCCATTTAGCAAATCTTCCATTTTCATAGCGGTTCTGCTGATACATATGCAGGGCATGCCTGGAAGGAATCCAGAGTGCCCACATGGTCAAAGCAAACAAAAGCAGTTTCGTGATCATGCATTTTCCTCTTTCAAAAAGATATCCAGTACGGCATTGAAGCGCTGCGGCTGATGCCAGTAAGCCCAATGGTCATCATGTTCAAAGACAGCCAGGCCGGCATCCGGCATCTTCTTTGCCATTTCCTGTCCCATCCATAACGGCACAGCCGTATCATTTTCACCCCATACAAGCAGCACCGGGCATGTCACATCTTTCAATACCGGTGTGACATCATCATTGACGACTTTCACAAACGTGGGCTTCATGATGCCCTTGGCATTGCGGTAATCCTCAGAACCGGCTGATGCCTGCAACTGGCGCAGCTTTTCTTCATTGTGGGTTGCCTTAAGAAACCATTTGCCTGCTTTATAAGCAGATACACGGATCTTTGCGTCCAAAGACTGCCTGGGACGGATGCCGGCAGCCCCGGTCAGACACATCTTTTTGACATCGTGGTGCTTTGCCGCATACCGGATCGCCACCCGACAGCCAAAGGAATGGGCAATAATCACCGGATTTGCAATGTGATTCTGCTCCACAAAATCTTCAAAGAATTCCGTATATTCCGGTACACCCCAGGCGCAATCAGGCAGATCAGACTGACCGTGTCCCGGGAAATCCAGACTGTAGACATGATAGCGGTCCTTGAAGTGCGCCATGATCAGTCCCATCATTTCCTTGTTCTGTCCCCAGCCATGCAGCAGAACCATATCCGGTCCTTCTCCAGCTTCTATATATGCCGTTTTCACATTGCGGCATGTACACCACTTCACCTCAGTGCTCATGGCTTTTCCTCCTGTCCCCCGCTGTTATGCGTTTCTTTCTTCTTTCTTCTGGATGGCTTTCTGCCTTCCCGCCATACCCGGAAGCACACGCCGCCCGGCAGGTTTTCTGCATCCACATGATAGCCATAGGTTGTGACCACCTTATAGACGATAGAAAGGCCAAGACCGAAGCGGCCATTGGTACCTTTCTCATACGGCCTAAAGATTCTCTCCAGATCCTCATCCGGAATCGGACTGCCATCATTAATGACACTCAGTTCATTTTCCTTCAGCACAATCCTGATATGGGATACCGCATACCGCAGGCCATTGTCAACCAGGTTTTCCACAACAATCCGCCATGGATCCTGGGCACCATGGAAAAAGACATTTTCCTCGGTATCCTTTTCCAGTGAAATCTCCGGACGAATGACTTTCAAAGACAGAATGACCTGATCAATGACCTCATTCATGTCCACCGTATCACCATCCGGTGTTTCATCCTGCAGATAGTCCATCTTGTTCAACACAATCAGGGACTGGACTTTCTTTTCCAGACGGTCCGCATGTTCAATGATGACATCAACGCTCTTTTCCAATGTGTCATATGGATAAATCCCATCCTTGATGCTCTCACCATACGACTTGATTGTGGCAATCGGCGTCTTGAGATCATGCGAAATATTCTGAATCATTTCCTGCTTCTGCTGGTTCTGTTTCTGCAGCTCACCTTCCATATCGCGCAATGCATCAGCGACCTGGCCGATGGCATCACGGCGGTGCACATTCAGCTGCGCCGGTTCATCATTCTTAACCTTTTCAATATAGGTGCGGATCTGTGACAAAGGCACGATCAAAGTGGATACCCACGCCATCAGAATGATGAACAGGACTAATACAACCAGTACATTCATCGTCACCACTTCATTGACAAGCGACGTCTTGAACTGAGTCTGGTAGGCATTGTCCATCACAGATATCAGCCAGCTGCCATTTTTCATCAGTGTCATGGAATACAGATACGTAATCACACGGTCATCCGCTTCTGAACTGCACTTGTAATCCTGGGTACCGGAAACTTCCTGCTCTGTATGGGACACGATGTCTTTCTGCAGATCCGATGGCAGTGATCTGGTGCCAAGCACGGTAATGATACCGTTCTGGCAGACAGCATCCACGATTTCTGCATCTTCATTAGGCACAATCTCATCCAGATCACCATCATAGTTATCCAGATAGGACAGCAGGCTTTCCTGGGAATTGTGCAGCAGCCGGTACATTTCATTCTGGGAAAACTGGTCCAGTGCCGGTGAGAGAAAAGTGGAAATAAAGATGGCAAAGACGGAGATAAACAGGATGATGATCGCCAGCAGCTGCTGGTTTAGTGACAGCTCACGCAGCCACAGATTGAGGCGCTTCATCCAAGCCGGTATCCGAATCCATAAATTGTGCGGATGCTCAGATTCGGCATCTTCTTTCTCAGCCTGCGCAGCGTATCATCCACCACCCGGTCACTGCCGTAATAATTTGTCTCCCACACCTTGGAAAGAATCTCATCACGCGGGAAGGCAGTGCCCTTATTGTTTACAAAAAGCATCAGAAGTTCGAATTCCTTGGTTGTCAGTTCAATCTGATTATTTCCCTCAAAGACCATGCGCTGATTCTCATCGATCTCATAGCCGTCGACTTCAATGCGTGCTCCTTCGTCTTTATACGTACGGCGCATGACATTGTTCACCCGCAATACAAGTTCCTTGGGTGAAAACGGCTTGGTAATGTAGTCATCGCTGCCTTTTTCCAGGCCGATAATACGGTCAAACTCCTTGTCACGGGCAGACATGAAAATGACCGGTACATCCGGAGAATGGGCACGGATCTCATCAATCAGATCAAAGCCGGACTTGTCACCCAGCATGATATCCAGAATCCACAGATGCACATCATCATCATTTGTATGGGCACTGGCTTCATCAAAAGTCAGATAGGAGCGTACCTCATAGCCTTCCTTTTCCAGATACCGCTTGACCAGCTCATTCAGGTCTTTTTCATCTTCAACAATACAAATCACTTTTTTCATTGCAATCACCAGAATCATTTTAACACGTGCACATAAAAAAGCCGCCCGAATCAGGACGGCATCCATACATCATGCGCCAAATTTAGCCTTGATCACATCTGCAACCTGGCCGCATACCTGCTGGCAGATCTCATCCGTTTCCGCCTCTGCCATGACACGCAGCAGCGGTTCCGTACCGGAAGGTCTCACCAGAATGCGTCCATTGCCATTCAGATCCTTGTTCACCCTGGCAATGGCTTCCTGGACTTCCGGATCATCCATGACCTTTGTCTTGTCATTGACTTTGACATTGACAAGCAGCTGTGGATAAATGCGCAGACCCTCACACAGCTCGGAAATACTCTTGCCCGTGTTCTTCATAACCTTGAGAATCGCAAGGGCTGTCACCAGGCCGTCACCGGTTGTCTCATGGCGCGAGAAGATGATATGGCCGCTCTGCTCACCGCCCAGGATATAGTCATTCTTGATCATGCAGTCATAGACATACTTATCACCAACATCCGTCTTGGCAACGTTGATATGTTCTCTCTCCATTGCTTTCCAAAGACCAAGGTTGGCCATAACGGTTGTCACAATCGTATTATTGGTCAGCACCCCTTTATCACGGTAATACTTGCCGCAGATATACAGGACATAGTCGCCATTGACCAGCTCACCATCCGGTCTGACCAGAATCTGTCTGTCTGCGTCGCCATCAAATGTCAGGCCAAGATCATAGGAGCCAAGCTTCATATATTCCTGGAAGCGCTCCGGATGGGTGCTGCCGCACTTGCGGTTGATATTGGTGCCATTGGGATCATTGCAGAAGATCGTGCATTCTGCGCCAAGCCGGCGCAGTGCCTTCTCGGCTGTATAGGTTGCTGAGCCGTTGGCGCAGTCCATCGCAATCTTGGTGCCGTGCAGATCAAGCGGAAATTCGGAGACCACAAAGTTCAGATAGTGATCCAGACCCTCCGGATAATTCACAATCCGGCCGATCTCGCCTTCTGTCTTATATGGAATCTCAATCTTGCCATCAATATAATCCTCAATCAGTGCTTCCACTTCCCCCTGCAGCTTGACGCCCTGCTTGGAGAACACTTTGATGCCATTGTCATAGAATGGATTATGAGAGGCCGAGATCATGGCGCCAACCGCAAAATCCTCATGGACGGTCAGATAGCAGATCATCGGCGTCGGACAGTATCCGGCAAGATACGCATCGCAGCCCTCTGATGTAATGCCGGCCGCAAGTGCCGACTCCAGCATATCACTGGAAAGACGGGTATCCTTGCCAATGACAATATTCTTCTTCCCCTTCTGGCTGTAATACCAGCCAAGATATCTGCCAACCACAAAGGCGCGTTCTGCTGTCAGTCCTTCATTGGCTTTGCCGCGAATTCCATCTGTTCCAAAATACTTACCCATTGTTTGTATCTCCTTCTGTCTGAGTATCCTGTGTTGTATCCCCGATCACATTCAGTTCATACGTATCTTCCAAAAGCTCATAGCGCACCAGGCCATTCTCAGGCTGGTCGATCTGCAGATCAAATGTCTGCAGGCCCGGCTGCGCATCAGACATGTCTATATATACCATAATATCATCTGCGCTGACCGCTTTAATATTGTCGGCGGTACCATAGACCGTTACGCTCGTTGTCGTCTTGCCGTCCGGCTGGGTCGCTGTGTAATTGCCTGTATTGTTCTTGTAGTTAATCTTGACATTGTCAATCGTACGGCTTGTCTCATCGCCCAGCTTGACCGTCATGGTCACCTGTGAAATCGAGGCACTGGATACCCCGGAAGGCAGTGTGATCGGCCGCAGTACCGTCGCATCTTTGGTCAATGTGCTGGCATCCAGAGTCACAGTCACCTTGTCTATGCCATCCAGCACAGACTGCGAGCCATAGATTGTCACAGTCTGCTGATCCAGGCCGATGCTGGCAATGGCTTTGCCATCCGGCACCTCACCACTGACCTGCACCTGAATGCCCACCGTCTTACTGATCGAAGAAACCGGTACATGTACATGAACAGTATCCGGCACAATATCCGCATTGACCACCTGGCCATCCGCATCATATGCCACAAGCCTGGCATCCTGATCAAAGTCACTTGTCTGTCCTGACACGTCAATCAACGCCCGTATAAAGGCAATGGTGTTCAAGGTATCACGGGATGCGCGCACATTGACCTTGGTATACTCAAACTCTGGTGTTCCTACGGAATATTTGCTGTCCATCTTATCCTGATTGACCAGATCATAAGACAGATCAAACTGTTCGGTTGTCTTTTTCTTCAGCGTTACCGTAACATTGGAAGGATCAATCTTGACATTGACCGAATCACCAAACCCTTCTGCTTTCAGCTTGACATTGTGTGTGCCTTCTGACAGTCCTTCCAGATCAGCTGTGATGGTACCGTCACTGTTGAAGGCTGTGGTGACGCTGGTCGCATCACCGGTGATGGTGATATCACATGTGGAAGGCAGTCCGGAAAGCTCAAAGGCATCACTGTTATACTGAGCGGAAACAGTAACGTTGCTGCGGGAGCGGCTGCTGGTCATGCCGGTTGTCAGACTGCGCCAGGAATTGGCATTCACGGCCATATACATGATCACTGCCAACGCCAGAGCAACCCAGCGGGAATACTTCCGATTAAACAGAATCTTGTCCAGTGCGGTGGAAAACCAGCGCAGCAGTTTCAGCAGGAATTCTTCAAAGCGCTGGGATGTACGTGCCATGCGGCGGGACTGCTCCGCAATTCTGCGGGCCAGATCGGTCTTGGCTGCCGAGCTTCTGCGGCGGTCTTTCTTGTCCTCAGGCATGCGGCTCATCTCCCTTCCCGTCATCATCTTCTTCACTGCGTTTCAATCCGCTGACAGACTCAGGTTCAATCCTGGCATGTTCATGTGCCTTCTTTTCTTCGATCTCTGCCATCTGCTTCTCAGCTTCCGTAAAGGAAGGGATCTTTCGATCCTGCTGAGGATAGGAAGGTATGGGACGGTCATGCTTATGATTCTGCGGCAGTTTGATGCGGGCAGCCTCATCATGAAGCTCCTCCATCTTCTCCTCCTCTTTTTCCTGCTCACTCTCCGCATGGAAAAACGGAAAACGGCGGCTGGACGGTTCCTCCTGATCATTTCCGCTGCCAGTTTCTGTTTCATCATTGCCTGATTCACTGGCATCCACAGGTGTGCTCTGACCGCAGATCGTCCGCAGCAGATAGTCACGCAGCTGTCTCTCATTCACGCTCATCATGCGGCCGCCCTCTGTTACGGATACATTGCCTGTTTCTTCGGAAACAACAACAGTCACTGCATCCGTAATCTCAGAAATGCCAACGGCGGCACGGTGGCGGGCACCATAGCGGCCGGGCAAGTCCAGATTGGTCGGCGGGAAATACGCACTTGCACATGCAATCTTATCTCCCTGGATAATGACAGCACCATCATGCAGCGGGGTGGTCGTCACAAAGATGGATGTCAGAATTTCCGCCGTCACATCACTGTTCAGCTTTGTGCCGGTCGCGACATAGTCATCCAGCGACTGGGAGCGCTCAATCGAGATCAGTGCACCCGTCTTGTCCTTGCTCAGCAGCATGACAGCAGTCACAATCTGATCCACCAGATGTTCTTTTTCATTGCCGCTGAGACTGGAAATCCGGCTGAACACGTTCGTTTTGCCAAGTTTCTCCAGCATAGAGCGCAGTTCCGGCTGAAAGATGATGATCAGAGCCAGAAAGCCCCAGTTGATGAACATATCCGCAAAGTATTTTACGGTTTTCAAGCCAAGCAGATTGGACAATGCATCGACGATGATAACAAGCAGAATACCCTTGAAAATCTGCGTTGTCCGCGAATTGGAACGGGCCAGGCGCAGCACATAGTACAGAATCAGCCAGACAATGAAAATATCAGCCAGCGAGCGGATCACGCTGCCAAAACTATCCAGACTCCAGTTAAGAAACAGGCCAGACATGGAATCTCCTTTCCGAAAAGATGGTAACACTCTCTCCACCTTCCATTTTATTTGCATTCCGTAAGTAATGCCACCCTTACCTTCAGCACGCTGAATGTACACTGTTAAAAAAACAGCGCCGGAAGGCGCTGATGCAGCATTTCAAATTTATCTTTCGATGGTCAGATAAGCCAGATCTTCCTGGCTGAGATAACCAGTATCTTCCAGAAGATCCTTCAGAACATCCTTTTGATAATTGGAAAAATCGTAAGACAAAGCATGCAGCAGACCGCTCAGATTCACTTTATCACCTGTACTGCGGGCAGTCGCAAGGAAAGCATTGGCAGCTTCCTTCGGGGTCAGATTGCGCTTGTCAATCGAATAGCCAGGATGATCGGCTGTATAGCCGGTCACAACCCATCCATGCATCTTGAGAATTTCGATATCAGAATACAAAGTGCGTCTTTCAATTTCATAATCGAACTCTTTCTTGATGTAGCTTGAAATCTGGCTGAGGGTGACAAAATGATCACGATCAGTCAGCCTCAGCAATGCCTCCAGTACCGACAGCTCCGATCCTTTTTTCATATGATTTCCTCTTTTCTAAATGCTGTAAAGTGGCACAAACTTATGGCTATATTATATCGGCATTTATCAATGAATAGAATAAATAATTCAGGTTTTACCTGCTTTTTTGTCAAATGTGACAAGACTTTTCAGGCATCGGGGGATTCTTTCATGCACACGTCAGGGAAGAATAGAATTTTCAGCTGGCAGCTTCTGGAATATACAGCATTTTCTGCAGATAGAACATCCTTTCAGAATATAACAATATAGTCATACTGCAGTTTTCAATGCGGTGTTCTTTCAGAAATACATCTGCCTGTTCTTTCAGCACCATCTCAATCATGCAGGCAATTGACTCACCATGGCTGACAGCCAGAACTGTATGATGATCTTCTTTCTGCATGATCTGTTCCAGCTGATGATAAACACGCTGCTGTACCTGGGCACGGGATTCACCGCCCATGGCAGTATAGAAGGCATCCCGCATCTCGGCAGGAATGCAATGAGAGATCCGGCGGCTTTCTCCTTCCATTCTGCCATAGCATCTTTCCCGCAGATCCTTGCAGCGCACATAGGGCATGCCACCGACAATTTCAGCCGTATCACAGGCCCGCTCTGCCGTTGAGCAATAGACGTGATCAAATACATAGCCCGCTTCCTGCAGCGTCTTCCCGGCCAATGCAGCCTGCGCTCTGCCTGTTTCAGTCAGCGGAGAATCACACCATCCCTGCACACGGTTTTCCATATTGAACAGCGTCTGGCCATGGCGTACCAGTACAAGTGTCTTATCCATCTGTATTTCCTCACTTTATCTTTCTGTCATCTATCCGTTTCCAGATTCTTGCCCCATACGGTCCCAGCTTGTGGTCATACAGGCAGGAAGGCCATACAAGAGTCCAGTTATAGTGAATGGGATATGGTTCCTGTTTTTCTGCAGAGAAGCTGCAGTCAATCAAATATGTGTCCTCATCATCCCGGCGCAGATAAACAAACCTGTCATGACGTCTGTCCAGCACATGAAAGGAACCATAGACAAGTGCATCACAGGAATGCCGCAGCCTGATCAGATCCTGATATGCCTTGCATACAACCGGATCTTCCTTCTGGACAGGATTTTCTTCATTCCATGGCAGCATCACTCTGGCGTGATCTCTCGTGCCTGCCTTGACACGCTTCCATACATCATCCGGATCTTCTCCAAGCGAGACATGTTCTTTGTAATACCGCAATGATTCAATATCATGCAGATCATGGATCGAATGAAAATCATAATTGGCCAGACCCATTTCATCTCCCTGATAGACAAACGGCGTGCCTGGCAGCGTCATCTGCATCACCGCCAGCAGCAGGCAGATTTCACGGCGGTATTTCCCACTGGGATCAATCTTGGATACCATGCGGGGATTATCATGGTTGTTATAGAACAGTGACATCCAGCAGTGGCTGCCATAATGTGCTGACCAGTCAATCAGATAATCACGCAGATAATTCAGATCATAGCGGTAATCTTCAAAGCGCACATGTCCTGGTGTTTCCAGATGATCAAACGAGAAGATCATGTCCAGTTCTTTGCGCCGCTCATCGGTAACCAATTTTGCCATTTCCATGCCCAGACCCGGCGTCTCACCAATCGCAAAGGCATCATGCGGGCCAAAGGCATTTTCATGCAGCTCATGGAGATAGTCATGCAAGTGAGGGCCATAGTAGTAGTGCTCAATGCCGGTATAGCCCATCAGCTTTCCAACCGACACATCGCCATCCGGCAGGCCGGCATCCTTACTGATGTAATTGATCACATCCAGACGGAATCCATCCACGCCTTTGTCAAGCCACCAGTTCACCATCGTGCATACATCATGGCGCACAGCCGGATTGTCCCAGTTCAGATCGACTTGTTTCTTTGCAAACAGATGCAATGCCCATTCTCTGCGGTCACCATACTGGTCCCAGGCACTGCCTGAGAAGAACGATGTCCAGTTGTTGGGCACGTTCTTTGATGAAGAAAAGAAATAGTAGTCATGATACGGACTATGCGCATCCGCCAGTGCTTTCTGGAAGAATGGATGTTCATCGCTTGTATGGTTGACGACCAGGTCCATGATCAGCCGCATGCCGCGCTGATGTGCTTCTTTGAGCAGCGCGTCAAACTGTGCCATTGTGCCAAAGCGCGGATTGATGGCACGATAATCACGGATGTCATAGCCATTGTCATCCATAGGTGAATCATAAATCGGGCATAACCACAGTGCATCCACGCCAAGATCCTGCAGATAGTCCAGCTTTGATATGATGCCGGCCAGATCACCAATGCCATCATGATTGCCATCACAGAAGGAAGAAGGATAAATCTGATAAAAGACAGCCGACTTCCACCAGCGCCTGTCACCTGGCTGGCCATCTTCCTGCATACCCTCTTCTTCCTGATTGACCAGTTTGAGAAAGGCCGGCCAGAAATCCGCATCCAGCAGATGGGACAAAGGCTTGACAAGCCATTTCAGTTTCAGATGAGATGCGGCAGGATTTTCCACCAGAAAAGAAGGCAGGCCTGCCTGCAGAAGAATCTTGGCAATGATGTCGTGGCCGATTGGATTGGCATATACATCCCGGATGGTACTGTCCATCGTCAGTTTCCTGTTTTTCATAGCCACAGTGTAGCACAGAAAAAGAGCAGAATTTCTCCTGTTCCTTTGATCTTAAGATCATGGCATGACCATCACGGTGCAAAGGAAGGTTGCTTCTGCACCTGCTGCTGACACAGATGAATGACACGGCCGGCATGCCAGCACCGTAATGATGATCATGGAGATGTGAACCTTCCCGCCTAAGCATTAACGCACTATAGAAGGGCTTCCAGGGGCTTGTGTGCCCTCAGACTTATGTCAGGTGTACGCAAAAAACACAGATGCAGTTTTTCCTGCATCTGTGTCATGAACGCATTACTTTGTCTTGGCTTTGGTTCCTGCTTTTTTCTTTGCCGTGCTTCTTTTCTTTGCTGGTTTTGCATCATTATAGCGGAATACCGCACAGCCATAGCCTGGCAGCGGATAATTCACATGATACTGTCTGCCGTCACATTCACCCTTGCGGGCATTGTACAGCTTTTTAACCTTGTCATCCTTCACGGCACCGTTCTCATTGAGAATCAGCGTATAGCGGCCAGGGCATGGCACACCGACCATGTAGTCCTTTCTTTCCACCGGCGTAAAGTTGATCACAAACAGCAGATTATGCCTGCCGGTACCGTCCTTGCGCACAAAGGAGAAGATGGAGCGGTCCGCATCATCCGCATTGATCCATTCAAAGCCATCCCAGGAATCATCCAGTGTATACATTGCCGGATATTCCCTGTACATGGCAAGCAGATCTTTGACAAACAGCAGCAGTTCCCGGTTGTATGGCTGATCGCACAGTTCCCAGTTCAGCTGCACTTTCTCATCCCATTCATGGTACTGGCCGAAATCCTGGCCCATGAACAGCAGCTTCTTGCCGGCATGGCCAAACATGAACAGATACCCTGCCTTCAGATTGGCAAACTTGTCATGGCCAAGACCCGGCATCTTTTCAATCATGGAACACTTCAGATGTACAACCTCATCATGTGACAGCACCAGAATAAATTTCTCACTGGTGGCATAGGACATGCCAAAGGTCATCTTGTTGTGGGCATTCTTACGGAATAACGGATCAAGCTTCATGTAATCCAGGAAGTCATGCATCCAGCCCATATTCCACTTGTACGTAAAGCCAAGGCCTTCATCTTCCGGTGCAGCTGTGATCTTAGGCCATGCGGTCGATTCCTCAGCGATGATGATCGTGCCATCATGGCGGCCGCGGATCACAGAATTGAGATGCTTGAAGAACTCAATCGCATCCAGGTTGCCATTGCCGCCATACTTATTTGGAATCCATTCACCATCCTTGCGGCCATAATCCAGATACAGCATCGAAGCTACTGCATCTACACGCAGTCCGTCGATATGATACATTTCATACCAGTACAGGGCATTTCCAATCAGGAAGTTCTTCACCTCATTCTTGCCATAGTTGAAGATCTTCGTGCCCCAGTCCGGATGTTCACCCATACGGGGATCCGGATATTCATACAGCGGCTGACCATCAAAATCCGCAAGGGCAAAGGCATCCTTCGGGAAATGGGCAGGCACCCAGTCCAGAATCACGCCGATGCCATTTTCATGCAGATAATCCACCATCCACTGGAAGTCCTGCGGAGAGCCATGACGGGATGTCGGTGCATAATAGCCAGATACCTGATAGCCCCAGGACCCATCAAACGGATGCTCGGCAATACCCATCAGCTCCACATGCGTATAGCCCATCCACTTCACATAGTCCACCAGTTCTCTGGCCAGCTTGCGGTAGTTGATAAAACCATCCGGATTTTCCGGCGTCACTTCCTTCTTCCAGGAACCCAGATGGCACTCATAGATTGCCAGCGGCTGCCGGTACGTATCCTTGGACGCACGGTCTTTCATCCAGGCTTCATCATGCCAGTTAAACGAATCAATATCGGCTGTTTTCGATGCTGTGCCCGGTCTTAATTCAGCCGAGAACGCATACGGATCTGCCTTGAAGATCGTATCGCCGCTCTGTGTTTCAATTGCATACTTGTACAGCTCACCAAAATCCATATCCGGCATAAAACCTTCAAAGATGCCGGATGTCTCCAAAGGCATCATGTAGTTTCTGCCAGGCTGCCATTCATTGCGGTCACACACAATCGACACTGCCTTTGCATGCGGTGCCCACACAGCAAAATGCATACCGGATACACCATTCAGCTTTGCCTTATGTGCACCCATCTTCTGATAGCACTTATAATTTCTGCCTTCACCAAACAGATACCGATCCATTTCCGTAATAAAAACAGGATCCAACGGTACTGCAGGTTTCTTGCCGGCTAATGATTTGTCTGCCATGATCATGCCTCCCTCAAGCACTCATTTATATTTCAATTTCTGAATATACTGTATCATATTTTGAACGGGAAAGAGAGGGGTTACATGAGACAAAAGCAAGAAAAAAAGCGCAGCCACATGACTGCGTCTTTCAAGTGCACCGGACAAGACTTGAACTTGCACGGGTTGCCCCATACGCCCCTCAAGCGTACGTGTCTGCCGATTCCACCACCGGTGCGTGCCGAATCATTATAGCACGTGGTACGATTCCGTCAAGATGCTACAGCAGGTACAGCAGCGCAATGTATACTGCTGTTCCTGCAAAAACAGACAGAATCGTATTGTGCTTCCAGGCATGCAGTGCCATGACGCTGCCGCAGCCTGCAATTGTCGCAACCCACACGGTCCAGTCCGCGCTTAATGTATCCTTAAGACCATAAACCACAAGCACCGCCATGATCGCAGCCGGCAGTACCATGGCCAGCCGTGAAAGGATCGGTGACATTTTGCCGTCACGGAAAATGACAAATGGCAAAGCACGCAGGCTGTAAGTCACAATGGCAGAGAGCAGTATGGCAAGCAATGCATAGGAATTGTTCATGCGTGCCTCCTTTCATTGCGTGCCAGTAGGATGCCGCTGGTCAGAATCAGAGATGGCAGAATGAAACGGGACGGACCAAAGGCAACCAGGCAGCCAATCGCACATGCAAAGCCTGTCAATGCCGGTATATGATCCTTTGCTTTCTGCCACTGGTCCATGACGATGGTCAGAAACAGTGCTGTCAGTGTGAAGTCAATGCCGCGGATGGAAATCGGCAGTAAGGAGCCTGCCAGGGCACCGGCAAAAGTGCCCAGAATCCACCAAAAATGAGACAGGAAGGCAATTTCCTTCATTGCCGCATACTTGTCCACATGATCCGGATATCGGTCAATGGAGCTGTACAGAGAGTACGTTTCATCGGTCAATGTGCCAACCATATAGGGAAACATCTTTCCACAGCTGCGGAAATCATCCAGAAATGACAGGGAATAGAATACCTGACGGCTGTTCATGAACAGTGCTGTCAGAACAATGGTTAACAGCGGTGTGCCGGCAGACAGAAACGATGCCAGTACAAACTGAAAGGCACCTGTGTAGACAAACACACTGGCCAGTACGGCATCATACCATGGAAAGCCATTCTGGCTCATCAACAGGCCGAAGGACATTGCCACAAAAAAGTAAGAAACCGCAATGGGTGCGGTTTTCATCAGTGCAAATTTCAGTGTTTCATTCCGTTTCATTGCATCGATTGTATCAGGTATCTATAACTTTTTCCTATATCTTTTCCTGATTACTGGCAATAAAGAAAAGGAACTTTCGTTCCTCACTTCTTCTCTTCATCGTTTTCAACGGCTGTCAATGCGCCGGTCCAGATAAACACGGTCATGATCACCAGCAGAATGATCAATGCAATGATGCCAAATACAATACCCAATGCAATTCCCTGTTCGCTCATCGTCTATTGCCTCTTGTCATTAGTATAGCATTTCATCCCACAAAGTCCCAGATCGAATCCGCATCATGGAAACCTTTGACATACAGATCCTTGATTGCTGCTTTGTCCTTGGTCAGTGTCTTCATCTGACCAATGGAATCCGGTGCCACGATCAGTACTTTGCCTTCCTTTTCCAACGCAAAGCATTCCTGCAGCTTCTTCTGATACAAAGGAATCCGGTTTCTCATGTTTTCTGCTGCCACCGGATACTTATGTTCCAGCAGCTTTGCAAGCCGCAGATCACTCTCATTGGAACGCACTTCATCCCGCGGTCTGGTCAGAATCACCACAATTTTGTCACAGCCTGCTTCAAAGCAGTGTTCATAAGGAATCGGATCACTCAGTGCTCCATCAAACAGCAGATGGTCACGGTATGGATACGGCTGATCTGCCACCGGCACACAGCAGGATCCCTTCAGGAAACCAAGATCATTGCGCTGATAATCCTTTTTGGCATAATACATGGGTTTCCCGGTCAGAGCATCCGTTGCCACAACCGCAAAATCTGCCGGATTATTCATGATGCCATCATAGTCAATCGGATACTCACCGCCATCATCTGACAGCGTTCCATAAATATAATCCAGGCCCAGATAATCCTTTGTCTTGAGAAAATTAGCCAGGCTCATGTATTCCTTCCGGAATGTGTATTCTGTATAGAAGGTATAGTTTCTGCCCATCTGGCCGGCAAGATAGCTCAATATATTTGCACTTCCCGCCGATACACCGGCACCATAATCAAAGTGAACCCCTTTGCGCAGACAGGCATCCAGCACACCGGCACCATAAGAACCGCGCAGGCCGCCGCCAACATCAATCACACCAATCATGACAATCTCCTTTTGTTCACAAAATTATCGCAACTGACATGCACTTTCAACAACAAACAGCCAATTGTGTCATCACTGATGTGATCTGCGGTATGAAGATCTCTGTGATTTCAGCACAGTGACATCAGAAAGAAGTCAGCACTGCAGATCAGCATCCTTACCACCAGATGATTGCGATACCGGAATACCTGTTATCCCGCAGCTTTCTGCAGGCTGCCACAGCCGCAAGTGCGAAAAAGGCATAAAAAAATGCCGCATCTTCGGCATGAACTTTCCACATCACAGCCCTTTCAGCAATCCGGGCGGCTGGCTTCTCCCCTTCGCATATCAATCGTTTGTATCTCACGAAAGATGTTTCTCTTTCGGCACGAATTAGTATACGCAGATACTCCTCAACGCATTAGAACATTATAACCGGAAAAGTTGTAAAATATTGTCAGATTCGGGGGAGGAAAAATGAGTGAAATCAATGATGCACTGCTGCCGGCAGTGATGATGATCCATCATGTCAAGCCGGAAGACAGTACTGACTGGACGTGGCACGAAGAAATGGAAGTTGGCATGGTATTGGAGGGGACCATGACGCTTCATGTGGAAGATCATACCATACATCTTATGCCGGGGGATGGTTACTTTATCAACAGTCAGGCGCGCCACCGCTTTATCAATCAAGGCAGCACATTTACGCTGCTGTACAATATCCGCTTTGCACCAAGACTGGTCGGCGGATCGCGTGACAGCATTTACTGGCTCAATTACATCAATCCGATTGTGCATAACCGCAATTATGCCTTTGAGCATCTGCGCCATGATCAGGACGCTGACAAGGAAAGCATCACGCACATGGAAGCTGCCTTTGCCATCATGCAGTACCGCACAACCGGCTTTGAATTCCTGCTGCGCAATGAGCTTTCTTTCATCATACTTGACCTGTACGGCCGCCAGAACGTCGTTCATACAGGCCTGAGTCAGAAGGATATGCGCAATGAACTGCGCATCCGGCAGATGCTGGACTGCATTGAAAACAACTATACCCGTCAATTATCAGTTGCCCAGATTGCCGCAGCAGCAGATATCAGTGTCTCGGAATGTATCCGCTGCTTCAAGGCAACCATCCACACTACGCCTGTGCAGTATCTGCTGCAGTACCGCCTGCTGAAGGCTTGTGAGCTGCTGAAGCAGACAGATATGAATATTACAGATATTGGTACATCCTGCGGCTTCTCGGAAATGAGCTACTTTACCAAGTGCTTCCGCCGTCAGTACCATGCCACTCCATCCCAGTGGCGTAAAAATGCACTGGCAGCCAGAAAAGAATGAGATAGAATACATACAAAGATCGGAGAACATGCATGTACCAGAAAAAGAAACTATATACCCATGATGGCATTTTTCATGCGGATGATGTCTTTGCGGCGGCTTTGATTTCCCTGATGTGCCAGGAGATTGAAGTCACCCGCGGACCGGATACGAAGATTCCTGAAAACAAGGATGGCTGGATCATCTTTGATATCGGTGAAGGAGAACTGGACCACCATTCCCCCGAAAACAAGGAAGCCAACGGCACCCATCCCGGCACGGACATTCCTTATGCGGCATGCGGCCTTGTCTGGAGGAAATATTACCGTGAAATTCTGGAAGCGCAGAACTGCCCTGAGGAATACTATGACCAGGTCTATGAGCGCCTGGAAAGCTCCCTGATCATGGGTATTGATGCGGCTGACAATGGCTATAATCCGCTCAAGGGAGCCCTGGAGAAGATGCCGAACATTCCGGAAGACCAGCAGAAAGAACTGCTCAGTGTCCAGGGAACCGGCTTTACCATCACCCAGATGATCAAGGACTTCAATCCAGCCTGGAACTCTGACTATGACTACTACAGTGCCTTCATGGATGCCCTGAGCTTTGCCAAGGATATCCTGCTCAACCGTCTGGATTCCATCATCAGTTCTCTGGATGGAAAAGATTACGTCCTGCAGTGCATTTCCTACTCTGCCAACCACATCATGATCATGAACCAGTTTGCACCATGGGAAGGCATCCTGACCAGGATGAAGAATGACCCTAAGGCAAAAGACATCTGGTATGTCGTCTATCCTGCCCTGCGCGGGGGCTGGAATGTGCAGTGTGCTCTCAATAACATCGATGACCGCAAGAGCTACCGCCATCCTCTGCCGAAAGAATGGTACGGCCTGCGCTATGAAGAACTGCAGAAAGTATCCGGTGTGGAAACTGCACAGTTCTGTCATGTCTCAGGCTTCCTGGCAGGATGTGAAACCGAAGCAGATGCTCTGCAGATGGCAGCCATCGCCTGCAGTCACTGATCAAAAGCAAAAAGAACGCCGGCGGCGTTCTTTTCATGTTACTCTACTGCATTTGGATCCATCGCATCCCGCAGGGCATCACCGACAAAGTTGGTGCATACAACCAGGATGACAATCATTAATCCCGGTGGAAGCCATAGCCACGGCATACTTGTCAATACGGTGATGGACTGGGCACCATTGAGCATATTGCCCAATGATGCCTGCGGAGGCTGGATGCCCATGCCAAGGAAGGACAGCGATGCTTCATCCAGGATGGAGATCGCCATGACGCCTGTGCCGAAGATCAGAATCGGTGCAAAGCAGTTAGGCAGGATTTCCGAAAACAGAATATAGGATTTCGGCATGCCGGCAATCTCAGAGCTGTGCACAAAGTCTTTCTCACGTAAAGAGAGCACTTCGCCGCGCACCAGTCTGGCTACCCCCGGCCAGTCGATCAGTCCCAGGATGATGATGATCATCCACATGCCCGGCTTGAAGATGACGCCGGCAACCAGGATTAACATGATGTAGGGAAATGACATGATCATGTCGGTAATCCTCATGATCATCATATCCACTGCACCGCCAAAGTAACCTGCCAGCAAGCCCAGCACGGTACCGATGGAGGTTGCCAGCAATGTACTCAATACACCAACCGTCAAAGAGACTCTGGTGCCATACAGCAGCCGGGAGAAGACATCTCTGCCCATCTGGTCAGTACCCAGCCAGTATTCACCGGTCGGCGCACTGGAGAAAGCAGGGTTGATGGCATTGGGATCATGACGGGCAAGCACTGGTGCCAGAATGGCAGTCAGAATGATGATGCCAAGGATGATCAAAGAGACAACACCGGCTTTATGCCGCTTGAAGCGGCGCCACACACTGTGGGCAAAACTCTCGTGCATGTCAGTCCTCCTTTCCCAGCTTGACCGTTGGATCTACTACCGCATAGAGAATATCGGTCAGAATGTTGGCAGCCAGCACAACCACTGCCGATAAAAGACAGGTTGCCATGATGACCGGATAGTCTCTTTGCAAAATGGCATTCATTGTCATCAGGCCAAGACCTGGCCAGGAGAAGATCTGCTCAATGATGATGGAGCCGCCAAATAATCCTGGAATCTCCATGCCAAACACGGTCACAATCGGAATCAATGCATTGCGCAGTGCATGCTTGTAAATCAGAATTCTTCTGCCGACGCCCTTTCCTTTCACGGTGCGCAGATAGTCCTGGTTCAATATTTCCAGCATGGCAGAACGGATGTAGCGGATATCATTGCCTGCCTGGCCAAGTGCTAAGACAAGTGCCGGCAGAATCAGATAACGCAGCTGCACGCCATTGCCGGGGTCAGACAGATTGCGCATTCCGGAGCTTGGCAGGATGCCCAGCTTGACACAGAACAGATCAATCAGCAGCAGTGCCATGAAGAATCCCGGCACCGACTGGCCCAGAAATGCCAGTGAAACGATGGAATAGTCACGCTTTGTATGGGCATGAACCGCACTATAGATGCCAAAGATGATCGAAATCGTCATGGAAATCAGCAAGGCGGTTCCCATCAGGATCAGGGTTGGCCCAAGGTGTGAAAGCATCATGGAACTAACGGACTGATAAGATTTGTAGGAATAGCCGAAGTTGCCGGTCAGGATCTGCCTGATCCAGATGAAGTACTGCTGCCATGCCGGCTTGTCCAGGCCAAGCTGGGCAGCACGGATCGCCAGGGCTTCTTTGGATACTTTTGGTGAGCCGGCCAGAATCTCAATGGGATTTCCGGCCATATTCATCAGGATGAAGTCAATGACCGTAATGCCGATCAGAGTGATCAGGCCATAGAACAGTCTTTTGCCAATGTAGCGGATCATTTCAGCACCCCTTCCACCTTGAAGCAGGCAGCCTGATGGCCATTGCCATAGTCTTTCATTTCCGGCACCTTTTCAAAGCACATCTTCTTTGCAAAAGGACAGCGCGGCGCAAACTTACAGCCGATACCGGCATCCTGCGCCGCATCAACCTCACCTGCCATGATCTTGTCATCTGACATTCTCTGATCCGGATCTGCCACCGGCACCGCATCAATCAGACCGATGGAATATGGATGCAAGGCATGGTGGAACACATCCTGGCTTGTGCCGATCTCGACAATTCTGCCTAAGTACATGACCGCAATCCGGTCCGACACATAATGCACAGCACCAAGGCCGTGGGCAATGAAAAGATAGGAAACACCGGTTTCTTTCTGGATCCGGCGCAATAAATTCAGAATCTGTGCCTGAATGGACACATCCAGTGCCGATACCGGCTCATCGCATACAATCAGCTTTGGCTGCAGAGACAGTGCTCTGGCAATGGAAATACGCTGTCTCTGGCCGCCGGAGAATTCATGGGGATACCGATATGCGGCATCTGCAGGCAGGCCGACCATATCCAGCAGATCCCTGACCTTCTGCTGCACATTGCTCTTATCTGCCAGATGATGGTACAGCATTGGCTTGCTGAGGATATCATAAACGCGCTTGCGGGGATTCAAAGAGGAATAGCTGTCCTGAAAGATCATCTGCAGCTGGGTGCGGATCGGGGCAAGCTGCTTTGCACTCATACTGCCGATATCATGGTCCAGGAAGGTCACCTTGCCGCCATCAGGCTTTTCAATGCCGACAATCATTCTGCCGGCTGTTGACTTGCCGCAGCCAGATTCTCCCACCAGGCCAAGCGTCTCTCCTTTGCCGATTTCAAAGGAAATCTGATCCACGGCCTGAATATATTTCCGGTTCTTTTTCAGCACGGCAGATCCTTCCGCTTCATACCGTTTGGAAAGATTCTCTACCTGCAGTACGGTCTCACTCATCCAGCTCACCTCTTTGTGACCGGATGCACGCTGCCCAGTGTCCCGGTGTCTTCTCAAATAATGACTGCTTTGCCTTGCACGCTTCCGTGGCAAAGGCACATCTTGACGCAAAACGGCATCCCGTCATGCTTGTATAATCCTGCGGCACACTGCCGGGAATGGAATACAGCTGACGATCCTGCTGGTCATGAATATCCGGCACGCTGGCAAGCAGAGCCCGGGTATAGGGATGCTGGGGGTGATGATAGAGCTCACGGACATCCGCAATTTCGACAAACTGGCCGGCATACATGACCATGACCCGGTCCGCATTCTGGGCAATCAGACCCAGATCATGACTGATCAGGATGACAGACATGCCCAGCTTGCTGCGAAGATCACGAATAATCTTCATGATCTGTGCCTGGATGGTCACATCCAGGGCCGTGGTCGGCTCATCCGCAATCAGCAGGCGCGGATGGCAGGAAAGCCCCATGGCAATCATGACTCTCTGCCGCATGCCGCCGGAAAACTCATACGGATAGCTGCGGTACGCATCCGCAGGATCCGGAATGCCGACTTTGTCCAGCCATTCCAGGGCAATCTGCTTTGCCTTCTTCTTGTCAGGCTCTACATGATGTCGGATTGCTTCAGACATCTGTGAACCGATTGTAAACACCGGATCCAGTGAAGCAAGTGCATCCTGATAGATCATGCAGATGTCCTTGCCCCGGATCTGGTCCAGTTCCTTGTCTGACATGGCGAACAGATCCTTGCCATCAAACATTGCTTTGCCTGAGATCACGGATCCATTCTTTGGCAGCAGTCCCATGACCGAAAGGCTGGTCACTGACTTGCCTGAACCGGATTCTCCGGCGATACCGAGAATTTCACCCGGTGCTACATGAAACGAGATATGATCCGTGACAATACGGTCGCCGAAATCACTGCGAAACCGCACCTGCAGATCTGACACATCCAGCAGACTATCCATAAGTCTCTCCTGTTCTAATAAGGCAAATGCGCCGGGGAAGTTCCCCAGCGCAGCATTGCCATATGTTATTGCGCAATCTCCCAGTCCTGGATATTGTTGAAGGCACCAAAGAAGGTCGGTGAGGCATTCTTGATGCGATTGTTCACACTGCCCGAATTGGACATGAAGTACAGCGAGAACAGCGGCACTTCCTGTTCCAGAATTTCATCCAGCTGCAGATAGATGCTTGTCAGCTCAGCAGTATCTGTTGTTTCCTGGGTCTTTGCAAAGAGCGCATCCACTTCATCATTCTTCCATCCGCCGGTCCAGCTGTCATCCGCATCAACCAGATACGTGCCATCGGCGTAGTAGTCTGACGGTGTGATTGTATACTGAACGGAGAAGATATCAAAGGAATTGCTCGCCGCAGTTGACATCAATGTCGAGAAATCAACGGTATTGATGTTAATGGTGACGCCAACCTGAGCCAGTTCTTCCTTGATGACCTGAACAGCACGGGTCATGGATGTATCAGAACTGGATACGTACCACTCAAGAGACTTACTGCTGTCCCAGCCGGCTTCTTCCAGAAGCTTCTTGGCATTGTCAGGATCATACGGAATGGTTGGCTTGGAAGCATCATAATACGGTGAATGAGAACCAACGAATCCATCGACGATCTCACCCTTGCCGCCCAGAATCTGATCCAGGATCGTATTGCGGTCAATAGCCTCTACAATAGCCAGACGGACTTTGGCATCCGGTACATTCTTGGTATTGAAGAATGTCATCTCATCCGTGATCGGATCAGAATACGTTGTTGTCACATTGCTCAGACCTTCCAGTGTCTTGCGGTCTTCCACCGGCATATTGGAGAAAGCAGGATGTGTCATATCAATCTCACCAGACTGCAGGCCAGCCAGCAGAGAAGAAGAATCCTCAATGCGGATATTCATCTTGGCAATCTTCGGTGCACCGGCAAAGTAATTCTCATTTGCCTCGTAAGTAACATAGTGGGCAAAGTCTTCACTGGTTGCCTTGTAAGGACCGGACACAACCGTCGGTGCATTGAACCAGTCACTTGTCAGCAGTTCATCATCCGGTGTATCTTCCAGTGCATGCTTGGGCAGAATCAGCAGCCATGTACCGATGTTATTCAGGAATGTATTCAGGCCCATCTGACTCTTCATGACAATATCGAGATTCTTGTCATCTGTCTTGACCAGGCCTTCCAGAGAATCTGCACCCTCCGGGGACAGGTTGTCATCAGAAATACCCTTGACATTGGCAAAGCTGATATACGGATTGGCAACCGCCGGTGCTGTCATCTTCAGAATCGTCCAGATCACATCATCAGCAGTGATATCCTGGCCGTCAGACCACTTGGCATCATCCTTGATATGAATGTGGAATGTAAGATTGTCATCCGTGGTAATCGGATCTGCAATCATGCCGTACTGCTGATAATCCTTGTCCAGTGAGATCAGCGGCAGGAATTCAAAGCTTGTCGCATAATAGTTCACAAAGGTCATATCCATGTTCAGTGGATTCAATGTGCTCAGGGTATCGGTAACACCAATGTTTACCGTGTCTGATGCAGCAGCAGAGGCAGTTGCCTGAGTGGAAGCACTCTGGCCGCAGGCAGCCAGTGACAGCGACAACACTGCTGCCAGGGCACCTGTGACAACTTTCTTAAAACCTTTCATCTTTTTTTCTCCTGTATGTTTTATATTTTGTTACGCATCACGATTGAACACAAGCGCGATGCGCTCATCCATCTTTCCAAATGACCACCATTCGGTGTCATTGCGATCCATATAATCTGCTTTGACCTCCACATTGTAAGAATGCGGATGATCATACGTCCATGTCACACCTTCATGATGATACGGCTTCTCTGGGATATACGGGTCAAACAGACGCACTGTATCATCCTTTTCCCCCGTCATCAGCACATAGTGAGCCACGTCAACCATGACCTTGGCAACTACAGCACCGCCATTGTGCAAGGCATTCTGGATCAAAGCATTGTGCGTATTGACATCTGTATCCAGGACCACATCCACATGGTAAGGAAGATGATCCTTTTTGGCAATGTCATTGAACTTGCCGGCAAAAGTCATCATTGCATCATCTGAAGTACCATGTACGGAAACCGGTTCCCTGGTACCGTGGGCATGATAGCCATCCAGGCAGATGTTCATGATGGCACAAAGCACTTCCTGCGGCATCTTTTCACGCTCCATCAGGAAAGCCATTGCATTGCGCAAAGATGTCGGACCGCAGTCATATTCACTGATCTGATACTGTAACGGCAGCTTCATCTTTCTCATCCTCCTCCATCGTCATCAGATTCATCACAATACGCGCCACCTGAACCATATCAGAAATGCGCGTATATTCATGCACGGTATGACAGTTGTACATCGCACTGGCAATCACAATTCCCCTTCCCCCATGCTGGGCAAACTGGTTATTGTCACTGCCGCCGAAACTCCCGCTCAATACAGGCTTGATGCCTGCTTTTTCACAGGCTGCTTCATACCGTTTCACAACTGGTTCTTTCTCATCGATACAATACTCATGCAGAGCGATCTCATAGTCTACAGATGCCTTTGCCCCGATCTTTTCAGCACTTTCAGCCGCATTGTCCTGAATCTTCTGCAGCAATGACAGTGCCTTTTCATGATTACGGCTGCGCAGCTCACCTTTCATCACCACATGATCAGGCACTGCATTGACAGCTGTACCGCCGCTGATCATGCCGATATTCAGCACCGTAACCGGATCCGCCCGGCCAATCGGCAGTGAATGAATCAATTCAGCCGATGCCGTCAGAGCATTGATGCCCTTTTCCGGATTGAAGCCGGCATGCGCGCTGCGGCCCCTGATATCCACTGTAAAGGAAATCAGCGTCGGCTCCCACAAAGAAGCTGTACCAACCGGTGCTTCCAGGTCCAGTGTATAAGCCTGTCTGGCCTTCAAAAGGGAGAAATCAAACTTCCGTGATCCCTTGTCAAAGGCTTCTTCACCAAAGGTGATCAGAAATTCAATGGTCCTGTGAGCTGTATGACTTTCCTGGATACATCGGATGGCCTCGACGATCTCAGCCAGACCGCTTTGATCATCGGCCCCAAGCACCGTATTGCCGGCACTTGTGATCGTGCCGTCTTCATGCAGTACTGCATGGCGTCCATACGCAGGCTCCACCGTATCCAGATGGCCCATGAACAGAATGGGCTCACCCGGCAGAGTGCCCTGCCAGCAGCCATACAGATTGCCCGTCTGAGAACCATAATACTTGTTGGCATCATCCTCATGGAGCACAATGCCAAGATCCTGAAATACCTGCTTCACATAGGCAGCCATCTCACCTTCATGAAAGCTTGGCGAATCAATCTTTGTAAATGCCAGAAACTGATCTGTCAGACGATTTGCATCCGGTAATGTCATACCACTCTCCCCTTTCTTTCCCTTAAATATAAAAAGGCGGAAGCCTGCGCTTCCGCCTGAAATCTCCGTATCGTACGAATATCAGCCAAAAACCACGCAGAATCTTAGCGCGTCAGTTTTCATATTCATACAGCATGTACAGAGTCTGTTCGTTTTCATTTCGCTATTATTTTACTGGATTCGACTTCCATGTCAATGAAAAAGATACATGCATAAAAGAATCTTTTTGCATCAGTTGTCAGAGAGCGAGTAAGAATTTTTCATGCCGTTGCTTGCCGCATACAGTACCTTGTCCAGCACAGCATCGGTTTCCTTCTTTGCCATTGCCGCAATCTCTTCATTGGCCTTCTCATTCAGCTTCGCAGCCTCACCAGGATCCGAAACATCCTGATGCAGCCCGTCATACTGCTTGATCAGCTGGTGGCCAAGCGAGAGCACCTTCTCCTGATAACGCTCCACATGTACAAAGGCAGTATGGTAGCTGGCATCACACAATGCTGCGATCAGACGGTTGGACCAGTAGAAGTTGTCCGTGCTGACTGTCTTTGTCGTATTGGCAAAGTAATCCGGTGTTGTCTCCACATTGCCATAGAACGGCACAATGGCATTGAAGGCATTGGAACCTTCCGCAATCCACTCAATGCTCTGGTATTCCGCAGGCATGTATCCACGAATCTGGAACAGGCCTAAAAAGTCATTGCGGTTGATGCCGATCGAGCGGTACGCACCCATGCGGGTACGATCCATATGGCTGCCATACGGATCATATTCCGTATTCTGATAGTGACCGGACAGCACATATTTCACATCTTCCACCGTAACTTTTCTTTCCGGTACTAAAGACCACGGCAGATCATCGCTGGTCGGGCCAAAGTCTGCATCTTCTCCATCCCAGCGGTATGTATGCGGATTTAAAAAGCGTTCCATCCACCATGCCCTCGGCGTATTGTACACATGATCCGCATCACTGTGGGAACCAAAGGAAGCACGCGGATCAAAATTGCCATCCAGGCTGAGATCCAGGAAATTATCCTGCACAAAGTTCTGCAGATCCGCACTGCACATATAGTCCTTCTGCGCACCATAGGCATCCGCAAAGTCAAAGGCATCAATGCCAAACTGATTCGGCATGACAACATAGCATTCATCCGGCACCCTTCTGGCAATCCAGTGATGGCCGCCAATCGTTTCCAGCCACCAGATCTCATCATGATCGCTGAAGGCAATGCCATTGCTTTCATAGGTGCCATATTTTTCCAACAGGCTGCCAAGACGTCTGACACCTTCACGGGCAGAATGAATATAAGGCAGCGTTAACACAACAAGGTCCTCTTCCCCAATGCCGCCGGCAGTTTCCTTGCCGTCTGTCTTCTGCAGCGTAACCAGCGGATCAGCACCTAATACACGCTCATTGGACGTGATGGTCTCGGTGGCAGTCATGGCTACATTCACCTCATTGACACCGGCTGCTGCCCAGATGCCGCTGCCATCCACCGCATTGGGCATCGCCGTATAGCGCATCGGATCATCCGGCAGATCAATCTCGACATGAGAGATCACCGAACGGTAATGACGCGGCTGTTCCTGCGGATGCACAACCACAAACTTCTTCGGCATGAAGACACCGGAAGGTGAATCATCATTGCGGGCAATCATAGTTGACCCGTCATATGTTGCTTTTTTTCCAACTAACAATGTTGTACAAGGCATTATTGTATTCCTCCTGAAAACAATGC
This sequence comes from Grylomicrobium aquisgranense, assembly GCF_033971865.1. NCBI lineage: Bacteria > Bacillati > Bacillota > Erysipelotrichia > Erysipelotrichales > Erysipelotrichaceae > Grylomicrobium > Grylomicrobium aquisgranense. The sequence goes on from NZ_JALBUR010000010.1 coordinate 53,400, forward strand.
AATTGTATCACGCACGCTGCTGTCCAAGGCCGTTTTTGCGCATCATAACATACATCACGGTCATGATGGCAAGCGTCACAATCCAGCTCATCGGATACGCCCGCAGCAGAACATCAAATCTCTGATGACTCTGGAAATACGTATAGATCCAGGTAATACGCACCCCGCATACACCAACCAGCGTGACAATCGCCGGTTTCATCGATTCACCATATCCACGCATCGCCCCTGAAATCACATCAATTGCCCCATTGAGAATCTCATAGGGCAGAATTCCTTTCAGACGCATCATCCCATACCCAATCACCGAAGGATCCGGATTAAAGATATGCAGCAGCGGCCTTCCCACCGCCACCAGCAGCATCGATACAGAACCCCCGATCACAACACTCTCCAGAAGCGACCACTTCAGAGATTCACGGCAGCGCTTCACATCGCCGGCACCATAATTCTGTCCCACAAAAGTCGTGCATGCCTGGGCAAAACTGTCAACCAGATAGAAGCCGATGACTTCCAGATTGCCAGAAGCGCTTGAGCCTGCCACAACGTCGGTGCCAAGTGAATTGATGCCGGACTGAATAATGATGTTGGAGACGGAAAAGACCATGCCCTGAATGCCGGCAGGCAGGCCGATGCGGACCATTTCACGGATGATACTTCCATTGATATGGAAACGGCTGCGGGAAATGGTCACCGGCAGTCTGCCCCTGCACAGGCAGACAAACAGAACGGCAGAAGAAATCACATTGGAAATAACCGTTGCCGTTGCCACACCGTCAACCGTCATATGAACCACCAGGACAAAGAAGAGATTCAGGAAGACATTGACAATGCCCGAGGCAATCAGGGCATACAGAGGGGTTCTGGTATCCCCCTGGGACTGAAAGATGGCAGACTCGAAGTTGTACAGAAGAATAACCGGCATGCCAATCAGATAGACACGCAGATACAATACCGCCATGGAAAGAACATCTGACGGAACAGACATGGCACGCAGAATCATGCGGGCAAAGGCCTCCCCGAAGATGGTCACAATGACGCCGCTGATCAAGGCGACCAGAATTGCTGTATGCACGCTGTTCACTACCTGTTCCCGGTTCTTCTGACCGGTAAAGCGGGATATGACAACATTGGCACCAAGGGCAAGCCCCATGAACAGTGTAATCATGATATTGATTACCGCCCCGTTGGCACCTACCGCCGCCATCGCTTCCTTGCCTACAAACTGTCCCACCACAGCCACATCTGCTGCATTGAACAGCTGCTGCAGAATGCCATTGAAAGCCAGCGGCATCGCCAGCAGCAGTATCTGCACCTTCAGATTCCCCTGTGTCAGATCATTCTTTTTCATTTTGTGCACCCCTCTCCTCTTAAAAAAAAGCACGTTAAGTATATACCCGAAACATGTCAGCCGGCCGGATCTGCATGATTGTTTCCAAAAGCTTTCTTAAGAACAAACCGGCTGTGAACATGCTACACTATGGAACGCAACAGGAGGTTTTGGGTATGCTGCAGATCAGAAATGTCAAAAAGGAATACAGAACCGGGGATCTGGTTCAGAAAGCACTGGATGGGGTCAGCGTCAATCTGCGCGACAATGAGTTTGTCGCGATTCTTGGCCCTTCCGGATCCGGAAAGACAACCCTGCTCAATGTCATCGGCGGCTTAGACCGCTATGACAGCGGCGAACTCATCATCAACGGCCTGACAACCCGTAAATATAAAGATAAGGATTGGGACTATTATCGCAACCACATGATCGGCTTTGTCTTCCAGAGCTATAATCTCATTCCCCATCAGACCATTCTTGCCAATGTCGAGCTTGCCCTGACAATTTCCGGCATTTCCGGCAAAGAACGCCATGACCGGGCAGTCAAAGCATTGGAAAAAGTGGGTCTCGGAAACCAGATCCACAAGAAGCCCGCCCAATTGTCAGGCGGCCAGATGCAGCGCGTCGCCATTGCCAGAGCCCTGGTCAATGATCCACAGATCGTCCTGGCAGATGAACCTACCGGCGCCCTTGATTCCGAAACAAGCATTCAGGTCATGGAACTGCTCAAGGAAGTTGCCAGGGACAGACTGGTTGTCATGGTCACCCATAATCCCGATCTTGCCCATCAGTATGCCACCAGAATCATTACCATCAAAGACGGTCATCTGATCAAGGATACCAATCCATATATCATCGAGAATGAACAGGCCATTGTTAAAAAGACCGGCAAGTCTTCCATGAACTTTCTGACCGCCCTGCAGCTGTCCTTCCAGAACCTGCGCACCAAGAAAGCCAGGACCCTGCTGGTCTCCATTGCCGGTTCCATCGGCATCATCGGCATTGCCCTGATCATGTCCATCTCCAATGGCGTCCAGATCTACATCCGCAGAACAGAACGCGAAACTATGAGTGAATATCCCCTGCAGATCAATGAGCTTGGCATGGATATGGATGCCATGATCAACGGTGCCAGGAGTGATTCCGAAAGTCAGATGAGTGCCACTGCCGATCCCGATGCCACTGGCGCACAGGTAAAAAACACACTGGCAAGGCAGAGCCAGGAAACATCTGACAATGACCTGTCTTCATTGAAGACGTATCTGGAAAGCAATGAAACGATCCAGGATCATGCCAGAGCGATTGAATACAAATATGGCATCACCCCGAGAATCTATCTTGTCCAGAATGACAAGGACTATCTGGTCAGTGCAAATGCTTCTTCCAGCATGATGATGAGCTTCTCGGGCAGCAGTTCTGATTTTTACCAACTGCCAGCGGCCTCAGATCTTTACAGTGACCAGTACAATCTGGAAACAGGCCATTGGCCAGCCAATGCCAATGAAGCAATACTGGTATTGAACAATGATGGCTCCATCAACGATACACTGCTGTATGAGCTTGGCATCAAGGATTACAGCGAGTATGAAAAGATCCAGCAGGATCAGGAAAACAACAAGGCTGTTTCAATAACAGAAGATAACAACATTTACAGCTATGACAAATTCATTGGCTGCAGCTTCAAAGTTATCTCACCAAGTGATCTGTATCAGTACAACGCAGAAAACAATGTCTATGTCGACAACAGCTCTGATGAAGAGACATTGAAAAATGCAGTAAACAATGGCATTGATCTCACTATCGTTGGTGTGGCAGTGCCTAAGAGTGATGTCAAAGTCACAAGCCTTTCCACCGGTGTCGGCTATACCAATGATCTGACCCAGGAAGTCATCAAACGGGCATCACAGTCTGATGCCGTCAAGGCACAGCTTGCCAATCCCAGCATCAATATCTTCACCAACAAGTCGTTCAATGATGAAAAAAACAGTGACTTCTCTCTGGAAAATCTGATCTCAGTAGATACCGATGCATTGACCAATGCCTTCAGTATCAATCCTGATAACCTGCAGCTTGACTTTGATCCAGGCCAGCTGAATTTCGATAACATTGATCTTTCAAATCTGATTGACACCAATGCACTGCAGAAAGCCACCCCGCAGTTTACAACAGATCAGCTCAACAACATCCTGAAAAAAGCCAATCTGACCATCACCCAGGATAATCTGAAAACATTATTCACAGATCTCTACCAAAGCTATACAAGCCAGAATCCCGATACACTTTCAGGTTTTACCTCTTCCTTCTCCAGCTGGATCCAGTCGGATGAAGGAAAAGAGGCATTCAAACAGGCTGTGGCGGCGATCATTCAGAAAGATGCCAGCGGCACCTTACAGCCGGATAACCTGCAGAAAGTCATCACAAGCATCATGGAAGGCTTCCCGAAGTATGTGATCAAAAACAACCTGGCTGACAAAACATTTGCAGAGCAGTTAGAAGCATACCTCTCTGATGACAGCACCAGAAAGACCATGCAGGATGAAGGAACAAAGATGAAGGATGCCATCAGTAATCTTGATCTGAGTGATGATGATATCAAAAACATCATCTCAGCCTTCACCAACAGCTACAACGACTACGCTAAGAAAACTGAAGGTGCTGTATCAACAGATGATGTGATCAGCTCCTTCCAGACCTGGATGAGCTCAGAACTGGCATCAGATGTCCTGAAGAAAGACATTAACAAGTTCATCGATCTGGATGCTCTGCAGAATGCCTTTGTGCAGGAATTCAATGATTCCATGAGCAATTACAGCAATACCATTGCAGATCAGATCCAGAATGCAATGACAAATGTCATGAGCCAGGTTATGACACAACTGTCAGATACCATGTCCAGCAGCATGACAAGCCTGATGTCACAGATGTCCAACATGTTCAATATTGACACGAATGCGTTTGCCAACATGATCCATATCAACACAAGTGCATCCAGCCTGCAGTCAATGCTGTCAAGCATGCTGTCCACAACAAAGACAACCGCACAATCCAACCTTGCAACATTGGGATATGCAGATCTCAACAAGCCAACGGAAATTGATATCTATCCCAATGACTTTGATGCCAAGACCACAATCAAGAATGTCCTGAATGACTACAACCAGCAAATGAAAGACAGCGGCCAGAATGACAAAGTCATCATCTACACAGACCTTGTCGCCACCATGATGAAATCCGTCACCGACATCATCAACACAATATCCCTTGTCCTGATTGCCTTTGTAGCCATCTCCCTGATCGTATCCTCTATCATGATCGGTGTTATCACCTACATCTCCGTACTGGAAAGACGAAAAGAGATTGGCATTCTCAGAGCACTCGGTGCCAGCAAACATAACATTACCGAAGTCTTCAACGCAGAAACATTCATCACAGGAGCATTAGCCGGCATCATCGGCATCACTGCTGCCCTGCTCATCCTGATCCCAGGCAACAAAATCATCCACCATGTTCTCTCCACCACAGAAATCAACGCCTCCCTGCCAATTACAGCAGCCATCGGCCTCATCGCACTATCCATCCTGTTAACACTTCTCGCAGGACTGCTGCCATCACGCAAAGCCGCAAAGAGCGACCCCGTAGCAGCACTGAGATCTGAATAACCCACATAAAAGGGACTGATTTCCACAAGGACTGAAGTGAACCCCCTAGGTTGTTGTCCAACTTAGGGGGTTCACTTCAATCATTCCACACAGTCAAATTCTTTTCAGTCGGTATGGATAATGGAATAACATACATTCAATTTTTTGATTTTGTAAAAAACAGCACTTCATTTTGAGAAATTGACAGACTGCCTATAATAATAAAGGTTACTGAAAAGGAGTGAGTTACATGAGCAAAGTAGATATTATTTCCGGCTTTCTCGGCGCCGGCAAAACAACTCTGATACAGAAATTATTAAAGGAATCTCTGCAGGGACAGAAAGTCGTCCTTGTCGAGAATGAGTTTGGTGAGATCGGTATCGATGGCGGGTTCCTCAAGGAGGCCGGCATCATTATCAATGAAGTCAACGGCGGCTGTATCTGCTGCACCCTGCAGGGTGATTTCCAGCAGGCACTGAAGAAGGTTCTGCAGCAGTACAATCCGGACCGCATCATCATTGAGCCGTCTGGTGTCGGCAAGCTGTCTGACATCCTGCACATTGTCAACAGCGTTGAAGGCCTGGAAGTCAACAGCCGCAGCACCGTCGTGGATGCCAAGCGCTGTGCCATCTACCACAAGAACTTCCGTGAGTTCTTCGATGATCAGATTGCCTCTGCTGCCTGCATCATCCTGTCCCGCACCCAGCTTTGCAATGATGACACTGTCCAGAAGGATCTCGATATCATTCATGAACTGAATGACAAGGCCAGAGTCATCACAACGCCATGGGATGAGCTGTCCGGCAATGCGATTCTGGAAGCGATGGAAGGCTCTGCCAGCGCCATTCCTTCCGTACTTGCGGATGATGATGACGATGACGACGATGATGATGACCATGATCACGAGCATGATCATGAACACGAGCATGAACATGACGAGCACCATCATGAAGATGATGAAAGAAGAGCAGCTGCCAATGCCGGCTTAAGTGCAGGCAATGTCATCCATCTGGGTGAGGAAGAACATGGTGAGCATCACCATCACCATCATCACCACCATGGCGGGCATGATGCGGATGAAGTGTTTGATTCCATCGGCATTGAAACCATCAACCATTACAGCAAAGAAGACATTGAGAGTGCCCTGCAGGGTCTTGGCGACAATATCGTGCGGGCCAAAGGTATTGTCCCGGACAAGGACGGCGGCTGGCTGTTCTTCGACTATGTGCCGGGTGATACAGATATCCGCAAGGGTTCTCCTGCCTATACTGGCCTGATCACTGTCATTGGTGAAAAGGTTGATGTCGAGCTGATGAAGAAGTTGTTTGGAGTGAAGTAATGGCTGTTCCCGTCTATCTTTTTACAGGCTTCCTGGATGCCGGCAAGACAACCCTCATCAAGGACTGCATGAACGATACCGGCTTCATGGAAGGCATTGAAAGAACACTGCTGTTATGCTTTGAGCAGGGCGAGGTATCCTATGATGAAGCCTTCTGTAATGCTCACCATCTGTTTGTGGAATACTATGAGGACGCTTCTGTACTGACACCGGAGAAGATTCATGAACTGGATGTCATCTACCACCCTTCCCAGGTATTCATCGAATGGAACGGCACGATGCCCGTACCGGAATCCTTCCTTAACGGCCTTGGTGATTCCTGGCCGCTGGTTCAGGTATTGACACCGGTAGATGCCACAACCTTTGAACTGTACATCAACGCCATGCGCTCCATGCTGTTTGAGCAGCTGCGCTATTCTGATACAGTCATCGTCAACAGATGCACTGAAGATACCAATGCCCGCATGATCCGCGGCAACATCAAAGCCATTAACAGAAGAGCACAGATCTTCTGGGAAGGCCCGTTTGGTGCCCAGGTGAATCTCAAGCAGGGACTTCTTCCCTTTGATCTCAATGCCCCGGTCATCGACGTTGCAGATGATGACTATGGCATCTGGTACATGGACTGTGTCGAGAATCCGGACAAGTACGCCGGCAAGAAGATCATTCTGCGCGGCTATTATGCTGAGAATATTCCCGGCTATAAGCAGACATTCATTCTTGGCAGAAGAGCCATGGTCTGCTGTGCCCAGGATACAAGCCTCTGCGGCATTACCGTCACGGGCGTCAAGATCTGGGAAATGAAGAAAGGCGACTGGATTGAGGTCGAAGGCACACTGAAGCCTATTGAGGGTGACAATGGCATGAAGACTGTTGTCCTGTATGCGGATCTTGTGCGCCGCTATCATAAGCCGGAACAGGAATACGTTACGTTCAGTTAAGCAAACAGGAGCTGGAAAACCAGCCCCTGTTTTTTTAGCGCATCCACTCCTTGTAGCGGATGCGCCAGGCATCCTTCTTTGCCTTTTCAATGACTGTCTCTGCCGCATCCTTTGAGCCATACAAACGGCTCTGGCGCAGACAGACACCGCCATTGCTGTCCGCAAAGCGGATCACATAGAAACCATCCCGGTAATGCAATACCTCTGCCTGCCGCAGATACAGCTTTGACTGAATAATAAATACCGTCTGTCCCTTTGCATACTTCTGCTGCCAGTATCCTGTCTCTGTCATCTCTGCCCTCTTTCTGACTAAAGCGTAAAGCCAGAAAGAAAAGCTGCTGTGCCTGTTCAGGTACAGCAGTCAAAAAGACAAAAGAAAAAAACTATGTCAGTCCATCGTCAGCGGCGGGCAACATAGTCAGAGAAAGAATGATTCAGAAGATCAAAGACCATCCGGCGGTAGGAAGATACACTGGCCCCGGTAGAGTCAAAGACAAACTGGCGGATGATGAACGCAAAGCCCTCAGCATAATACCGTGCCAGAATCTCATTGCTGTAGGCAGGCAGATAATCCATTTTCCGGTTTTCATCAAAAAACTGTATGATTGCATCGCTCAGATTGGAGCGGATCATATCCTCAAAGCTGTTCTGCCCTGTCACATTGTAGGCAGCACGGTAAAACTCTCTGTTCTTTTCGATGTTGTTAAAAGCAGAATTGATGAACAGGTCAAAATTACCTGTCACCATTGCCTGCTTGTCTCCCAGCAGATCTGTATGCACAATCCAGTTCAGACAGTCATATTTATCATCAAAATAGTTATAAAACGTTGCCCGGATGACCCCTGTTTCATCACAGATCTGCTTGATTGTAATCTTCTCAAACAGCTTTCTGGTCATCAGAACCCGCAGGTTCTCTGACAGGGACGTCTTCATAATCCCTCTGCGATACTCCATCCATTACCTCATGATTACGTAGTTTGCAAGAATCCAGATGCTGAAGAAGATCATCAGCGTTCCTCCGGAAATTCCCACCGGCTTCTGGTAGCTTGCCCCTAGATTATATCCGATCGTCAAGGCAATGAAAACCGTCAGAAAACTGATCACCAGAACACTGATCATAGCATAGCTCAGATACAGCCCCATAAAGGAAAAACCAGCCATCAGAACCATCGTATCAATATTGGTAAATGCACTCAGGCGTGCCATCTTCTTTCCATTGAAATCCGGATCCAGCTTTTCTACATAGCCGCTGCCATGCACGCTCTTGAAGATCACCGTCAAACCAAGGAAAAAGATGATCAGGCTCGCAGTTGCCATTTCAGCTGGTGCATTCATGATGTTCTTGAACATGGCGGCCAGAATATAGCCGACAAAGACTGCACATGCCCCTACGCCTGCATAAATCAGTGCATACCATGCCCGCTTGCCAAGGGAACAGTCACGCAGTGTGGCTCCTGTCTGCATCATAGCAATAAACCCATCCAAGGAAAGTCCAATTAATATTAACAAAGCTTTCGTCATGACCAGCAAGCCTCCTGTCATCGCTCATTAAGACAAGTGACATTGTATATGCCTGCAAATGTAAAGTGGCTATACAATCAGGTTTGATTGTTCATGATTTTGCCAAGGCAAAAAAAAAGGAGCCTGCTGGCACAAGCTCACAGTTTTCAAAGGGAGGGAAAGAAATCTAATTATCATTTTGTGATTACGCTTATAGTTTACGCATCAATGATGAAAGAATGATGCGTATATTGTGAAAGTTTTGTGAAATGTCATCTGACAATGATGCCAAGCAGACGGGCACAGGCAGCCGCCTGTTCCTGGCTCATGATCGCACCGCGCAGACATTCCGTATTCACGCTGAAGCCATCGATGGTGTCATCCGTAAAGTCAATGTCTTTCAAAGGCATCTGCAGAAACTCTGCGCCGGAAAGATCACACCTGGTGAAATGCAGATGATTCTGGCTGCCAAGTGAAAAAGCGCTGTCCTTCATCATACACGCAGAAAAGCGCACCCATTTCAGCTTACTGCCACAGAAGTTGCCATAGCCAAGATGACAGTCCGCAAACAGAACATCCTGAAAGATACTGTTGGAAAAGTCGGTGCCGGTCAGCCGGCAGTTTGAAAGGCAGCATCTGCGCAGCACTGTTTCCTGAAAGCTGGCATTGGAGAAATCACAATGCATAAATATACAGTCCACAAACATGGCACTGCGCATGGACGGCGTGATTGTCACATGATCAAAAACACACTGGTAAAAGGCATGGCCTTCATGTTCCAGAACAAAGGCAGTATGTGCAAACGTTCCTGCATCAGTGCGGCTGCCCTCAATCTCTGTTTCTTTCATCAACTGACATTCTGCATCAAACACCGGCTGATCAACATCTGTTTTCTTCATATGTCCCATAATAGCAAAAACAGCGGCTCATCACCGCTGTTTGTAAAGATTCTTGTAAAAAGCTTAATTCCAGAAAGCGAACATCAGACCATTGCCATTGCATGTCTGTGTCACGAGGGAATAGCCGGAATGTACCAGACAGTTGGTGCCATCATCAGATACCCAGCTCGTATTGCCGGATTCATACTTGACAGCCTGGCATGTCAGATAGCTCACAGAACCATCCGCATGTGTCCACTTCATGACAGAGCCAACGGAGAATACTGCTTTGAATCCCTGGCTGGCATGATCCGCGATGTAGCCGTAGCTGGCATCATATGCAGCTGAATCAGCCGCATTGATCACCGACTGGATATTCCCAAACAAGCTTGCACTGTACAGCTTTGCACCATATCCGTTGCAGTCGATTCTGCCGGCTGTGCCAAGGGCATTTCTGGCTGCTTCCTCAGCGGCCTGACGGGCAGCTTCTTCTGCCGCCTGTCTCGCCGCAGCTTCGGCTGCTTCTCTTGCGGCCTGTTCAGCAGCCTGCTGCGCTGCCTGCTGAGCACTTGCCTGGGCTGCAGACTGTGCACTTGCTGCAGCAGAGGAAACATCTGATGTGCTGGCACTGTTTGCCATTGCTGTTGTCACAGCTGACTGTACTTTATCAGCTGTATCCTGATCATCACTCACCGTCACGATGAAGAATGTTTCTGCTTCATTACCGCTGCTGTCTGTAGCCTTGACATTAATGGAATAGACACCATCCGTATTTGGATCCACACTGCCATCCAGCGTATACGTGACATTCTGATCTACATTGTCTGTGACTGAGGCAATGTTGGAAGCCGGATCATAATCCGTTCCCTTCACCAGGCCGACTGCATCCTGATTCAATGTAATGACCGGAGCCTCATCATCCTCAACGGTAAACACCTTTGAGAATGTTCTTGTATCCTGCTGACCATACTGATCTGTGACAGTCAGTGTATATGTCACTGTTGTAGAGCCAAGCTTGGAAAGATCAATGCTGTCCGTATCCGCTGTCAATGTGTAATCATAATCTGTATTGACATAGGAAATGGCATCCATCGGATCCAAACTGCCCTGCCCATACGAATAGGTATCTGCACTGTCTGTGTCAAACACCACATCCGCATTTTCATGCATATCTGCCAGCGATACTTTCTTCAGATGATTCTGATTCATCCGATAACCGCCGGTAACAGCCGCTGTCAATGCAACAGCACCAATTCCAATCTTTCTGATATCCATATCTGTACCCTCCTACTTTCCGCACCTTTATACTAGCTTTCATATTATTACTTTTTTGAGTATTATATCGTATATTATTATTCGTAGTGAGTATTATGATCGCATACTCACTATTTCTGTACAATATGTCTGTATATATTCCTGATACCGCTTCCATAAAAGAAAAACGATATTACTCACAGCGCTGAAAGCAAAAAAAGAGGATCATTTCTGATCCTGCTTCGGCGTGTCCAGTTTTGCCACATAGAAGCAACCAAAGGCACACACAGCTACCACAACAGCTTTATTTACAGCGCTTAATCCTGATATAAGTGAGACAACAGCACAGATGACAAGCACTGCCATCAGAATGATTTTCTTCAAAGCAGTATCCTCCTGCAGGCTATTCTAGCACAGCCCCTCCCTCCTGAACACGGTTGTTGAAATCTCACTTTTTACCGGTATAATATATAAGCGTTGTCCTCATAGCTCAGCTGGATAGAGCGTCCGCCTCCTAAGCGGAAGGTCGGCGGTTCGAATCCGCCTGAGGACGCCTGTCTTATCCATTTATAGATCCGGGATATAGCGCAGTTTGGTAGCGCGCTTCGTTAGGGACGAAGAGGTCATGGGTTCAAATCCCGTTATCCCGACCTGAAAGGCTGTAAAGCCTTTTTCTTTTCTCTTTTCTCAAGTATCATTAATCATATATTCCGTGTACTGTTCACACAGAATTCAGGCAGAAAATTAGCACTCCTGTAATTAGTGTGCTAATATGAAATTGCCCTATTGAAAGAAGGTGGTTCATATCAATAACGATCAGCACAAGAAACCTATGCTCTACTACTTCGCCATCATTATGTTACTGATGGTGATCGTGAACCTGTTTGCCTATCCTTCCTATAAGGAAGCCCAGGTTGTCTCGAAGAACTACAGTGAGTTCATCGATTCCACAAACAGTGATGATGTCAAGGAGGTAGAAGTACAGGAGAATCAGATTCTGTATACACTCAAAGAAGGCGACACTGTTTATAAGACCGGCAAGATGGATGATCCCAATTTGACCGAGCGTCTGTCAGAACACAATGTAACCTTCACAGCCGATATCCAGGAACAGACTTCTCCGATTGTTGAATTCCTGCTTGAGTGGATCGTGCCTCTGGTCATTGCAATGGCCTTCTGGCGTCTGCTCATGCGGCGCATGACCGGTGGAGGAAACGGCGGCGGTGCCATGAGCTTCAACATCGGCAAATCCAATGCCCGTGTCTATGTCAAATCCCAGCAAGGTATCCGCTTCTCGGATGTGGCAGGTGAAGATGAAGCCAAGGATTCCCTGATGGAAATCGTCCACTATCTCAAAGATCCAAGCAAGTACAAGAAGATCGGTGCCAAGATGCCAAAGGGCATCCTGCTGGTAGGTCCTCCGGGAACCGGCAAAACGATGCTTGCCAAAGCCGTTGCCGGTGAATCCGACGTTCCGTTCTTCTCTATCTCCGGTTCTGAATTCGTCGAAATGTTTGTTGGTATGGGTGCTTCCAAAGTCCGTGACCTGTTCAAGCAGGCCAAGGAAAAGGCTCCATGTATCGTCTTCATCGATGAGATCGATGCCATTGGCGGCAAGCGTTCTGCCGGCAACATCTCCGGCGGCAACGATGAGCGTGAACAGACACTCAACCAGTTGTTAACCGAAATGGATGGCTTCGAAGCCAACACAGGTGTTGTCATCCTGGCTGCGACCAACCGTCCGGAATCTCTGGATCCTGCCCTGCTGCGTCCGGGCCGTTTCGACCGCCGTGTACCGGTAGAGCTTCCTGATCTCAAGGGACGTGAGGAAATCCTCAAAGTTCATGCCAAGAAGGTCAAGTGTGATCCGGATATCAACTACAACACGATTGCCAGAATGGCATCCGGTGCTTCCGGTGCTGAGCTTGCCAACATCGTCAATGAAGCAGCTCTGAGAGCTGTCCGTCAGAACCGTGATACTGTCACCCAGACAGATATGGAAGAAAGCATTGAAGTCGTCTTTGCCGGCTATCAGAAGAAGAATGCCGTCATGACCCCGCAGGAGAAGAAGATTGTTTCCTATCACGAGGTTGGCCACGCTCTGGTAGCTGCCCTGCAGACACACAGTGCACCAGTCCAGAAGATCACGATTATTCCGCGTACATCCGGTGCATTGGGCTATACGATGCAGATTGAGCAGGGCAATCACTACCTGTATACAAAAGATGAACTGATGAATCAGATTGCCACGCTGACCGGCGGCCGTGCTGCTGAGGAAGTCAAGTTCCACTCCATCACAACCGGTGCTTCCAACGATATCGAAAAAGCAACCAAGATTGCCCGTGCCATGATTACCCAGTATGGTATGTCAGATGACTTCGATATGGTTGCCATGGAATCCATCAATAACAAGTATCTTGGATCTGATGCTTCCCTGGCATGCTCGGATGATACTGCTGCCGTGATTGACGCCAAGGTCGTGGAACTGGTCAAATCCCAGCATGACAAGGCAAAGAAGATGCTGGAAGACCACATGGATGATCTTGACCGCATCGCTTCCTATCTGTATGAGAAAGAAACGATCACTGGTGAAGAGTTCATGAACCTGCTCAACCAGGGAAAGGACAATGCCCTGCCTGCTCAGGCATCATAATCAAGATTGATTCATTCAAGCAGCCATGAAAGAGATCATTCTCTCATGGCTGTTTTTCTCTTGGCAAAAGAAAAACGGTACAGGCGATCTGCACCTATACCGTCATATGTTTCTTCAGCAATTTCCTTTGTGATCCAGGGAGCAGGCCTCCACCGGCTGCACAATCTTTCCATTGTGTGCCTTCATCCAGCCTTCCCAATCCAGTGTCATAGAGCCATCCTCATTGACCAGGCAGGGAATACCAACACTGTGATTTGCCCTGACTTCATCAAACAGGCTGTTATTGTCACGGATTGCAAGAAATGCCTTCAGATTCGGCATGGATCCTGTCACATCCACAAAGTCATACGTAATACCGCTGGCATCCAGGCTTGCCTTGCATGCCCGGCAGTCCGGACACAGCGGGCTTCCATATACTTTTACCATTACTGTTCCTCTTCAATAGCCTTGATCTTGTCAACACGGCGCTGATGTCTGCCGCCTTCAAACTCTGTCGTCAGAAAGACATCCACAATCTGCTTGGCAACACCCATGCCAATCACACGGGCACCAAAGGCAACCACATTGGCATCATTATGACGGCGGCCATACTCTGCGGAGAATGTCTCTGAGCAGTGCACACAGCGCACACCTTTGACTTTGTTGCAGACAATGGACATGCCAACGCCTGTGCCGCAGATGGCAATACCGCGGTCAACTTCACCTGCTGCCACAGCCCTGGCCAGCTTCAGGCCATAATCCGGATAGTCCACAGAGGCATCTGTATCGGTGCCATAGTTGACAACTTCATACCCTTTTTCCTGCAGATACGCCATCAGCTCCTTCTTCATTTCCGGCGCTGCGTGATCATTCGCAATTCCTACTTTCATGCCTTTTTCTCCTTCTTTCCAAGATAAATATACATGATGATGCCAGCCAGCAATACCCAGATGGCAATAAACTGAGATGTAGACAGAATCCCGATCTTGCCGCGGATGATATCACCGCGCACAAATTCGATCAGGAACCGGCCGATGCTGTAAAGAATCAAATACAGGGCAGCCACTTTGTTTTCCGTTTTTGGATTCTTGAGTGCCTGATACAGGATCACAAACAGGACAAAGTCGCCAAACGATGACAGCAGCTGGGTTGGTACCAGCGGTACACCAGCCGGTGCCAGTGACCCGCCTGGGAATGTCAGGGCAAAATGGCTGTGTGTTTCAACGCCATAGCAGCATCCGGCAAAGAAACAGCCGATGCGTCCGAATGCCTGTGCCAGAGCAACCGTCGGCATGACAACATTAAAATACTTCATGAAGGCCAGATGCTTTGCGCGGCAGTACAGTCCGGCGCCAAGAATACCGCCCAGAATGCCGCCATAGACGACCCAGCCGGAAGTGCCAAGCACGGCGGCGGGATCCTTCAGAAACTGCGGGAACACAGTCAGGATATAGGTTACTTTTGAGAAAAAGAAACCGGAGATGACCCCCGAGATCGCAATGCCTTCAATCTTCGAGCCATCCAGTCCGTGCTGCTTGGCCAGTTTTTCAGCAAGCCATACTGCCACAAGAATGCCAATGGCAATCATGACACCATAGCCATGAATCGTAATCGGACCGATTGTCAGCCAGTTATTGTACATAAAAATCCTCCCTGCCCATTATCATACCCTACTTGTCAAAAAAGAAAAGCAGCGAGCCCGCTGCCTTCCCGTTCCGCATCTATTATTGATCATCGGAATCATCGTCATGTTCATCTGTTACTTCCGCATCAATGACCTTTGGCTCACCCATCTTTTCCTTCCAGGCCCTGATGAACTTCTTATATTTGCTGGAAAGGAAGCAGGTCACATACAGATCAGAAATACCAGAGTAGATCATGCCGATGCCAATGACGATAAACAGTGTTTCCGTTGCCACGCTGCCCGGCAGGAAGAACATGATGATCACACCGAGAATGATGGAAATCACGCCAAGAATCGTATAGGCATTGGCACCATGATAGCCGATTCTCTTGGCAACCGAAGCACTCTGTACTTTGACAAGACCTGAGATCAGAATCACCAGGCCGAAAATGATCGGCAGAATCTCTGCCAGCACATTCTTCTTGTATAAAGCCAGTAAGCCAAACAGGATCAGGAAGATGCCCATGACCAGATCATTGCGGTAAAAGATATCACGCACATCGATCATGCAGTAGTTGATGATGCACACAACACCGCCAATCAGGCAGCCGATGCCGATCAATGTGCATACCACAGATGCACTGGCTTTCGGGAAACAAACAAGCAGAATCCCAAGCACCAGCAGAATAATGCCTTCCCAGATTGCACTCCACTTCAGTTCTTTCATATTCTTACCTCTTTTTCATTATTGTATTACACCTGCATGCATTGCAGAAAACAGATACAGATATCTCATTTCGTATGAAATTCTGCATCAGATGTCCGGATGGTGATACTGCCCGTGTTTTTTCGTGCTGCCATCGCCATACTGAATTGCAAACTTAGGACAGTGATGCAGACAGCGAAGACACAGCACACACTGTTCCTTCACCCATACCGGTTTTCCATCTTTGATCTGGATGGCCTGCACCGGACAGTTTCTTTCACACAGATGGCAGCCAATACATGTATCTTCCACATGGAAATGGCTGGTTCTTCTAGCTTTGCTGTAGGCAGGATCCGCCAGACGGTGCATCAGATATGGTATTCTGCGTGCCATCTGATTGCCGGTAATGTGCGCTGTTATTTTGGCGATCACCCGTTCAATCTCAGCATCTGCTTTCTGATTGATCTTCTTCACTTTCTCAGGATCATGCAGATCAAACACAGGCGTCCAGGTATCCGGCATGTGCACACTGAACGCACTGCTCATATGAATGCCGCGGGCAGCGAGCAGCCTTCTGGCATCTTCGCCGGTAAAGCCCGGTGTTGTGCCATAGCTTGCCACCAGAAATACATACGGAGATTGGTGACTGCCAGCAAGCTGCAGACGTTCCAGGAATGCTCTGACAAATGATGGTAGCTGCCAGAAGTATGTTGGCGTCACAATGCCAAGCATCTCATCTTCCTGCAGAGACAGCACCGGATCACACTTCTCCATTGACACCACATGGTCATGCATGGCAGCTGCGATCTTCTTTGCCGCATAGGCACTGTTGCCTTCTGCTGAAAAATACAGAATCATTTTTCCACCCCGTTTTCTATCTATATTTTACCATGGTGGCAGTGCAGAAAGATGCTGTGCTAAGATATCCGCAAAGGAGTCCACTATGAAAATCTTGTTTGTCACCGAAATACCGGAAGAAAAGAAGCAATGCTTTACAGACCTTGCCGGTGAAGATATCACCTTTGTTTCAAGGAAAGAGGTCACGGATGCACAGCTGATGGAGGCTGAAGTGATCATGGGCAATGTACCGCCTGCCCGTCTTGCCGGCTGCACAAAGCTGAAGTGGCTGCAGCTGGATTCAGCTGGTGCAGATGCCTATGCAAAGCTGCCTGGTGATTTTGTCCTGACCAATGCCTCAGGTGCATATGGCCCTGCTATTTCTGAATACATGCTTGCCTGCATGCTGCGGACATTGAAGAAACTGGATGACTATGAAGATCTGCAGAAAAGCCATGACTGGGTCAATCTTGGATCTGTCAGAACCATCTCGCAGCTGCATGTGCTGTGTCTGGGCATGGGGGACATCGGCACGCACTTTGCAAAGAAAGTCAAAGCACTGGGTGCCCATGTCATTGGTGTACGCAGGCACATCAGGGAACTGCCGGAAGGCTTTGATGAGCAGTATGAAATCCAGGATCTGGAAAAGCTGCTGCCAGAAGCAGATGTGATTGCCATGTCTCTGCCGCAGACACCGGATACCATTCATATCATGAACAAGGAGCACCTGGCATTAACCAAACCAGGCAGTATCCTGATCAATGTCGGCAGAGGCAGTGCCATTGATGAGACAGCCCTGATCCCTCTGCAGAAGAACGATCACTTTGCCGGTGTGTGCCTGGATGTGTTCGAGCACGAACCGCTGCCAAAGAACAATCCGCTCTGGAATCTGCCCCACACGTTATGCACACCGCACATTGCCGGAAGGTTCAATGCAGAAGTCACCTATGACAGGGTTCTTTCCATCTTTGCAGACAATCTGAAAAGATATCTTGCAGGTGAACCGCTGCACCATACAGTAGACAGAAAGCTTGGCTACTGATCAAGCCACAATAAAAGCATGGGATCATCCATGCTTTTTGTGTACCTCTTACTTGATTTCAAAACCTGTTAACAGGTGGTAGGCTTCCTTGTATTTGGCAATGGTCTTGTCAATGACATCCTGCGGCAGGTTGTAGTCGCTGTCCGGATGAGCCTTGAGCCAGTCACGGACAAACTGCTTGTCAAAGGAAGGCTGGCTGTGGCCAGGCGCATAGCCATCGAGCGGCCAGAAACGGCTGGAATCCGGTGTGAGCATCTCATCACCAAGCACCACATTGCCATCCTTGTCCAGGCCAAACTCAAACTTTGTATCCGCAATGATGATGCCTCTTGTCAAAGCATAGTCTGCACATTTGCGGTACAGGGCAATCGTATAGTCACGGATCTTGGCGGCATATTCTGCACCATGGCCCGGGAACCTCTTCTCCAGAACATCGATGGACTGTTCAAAGGAGATGTTTTCATCATGATCACCAATCTCAGCCTTGGTGCTTGGTGTATAGATCGGCTCATCCAGCTTCTCGCACTCTTTCAGGCCATCACGCAGCTTGATGCCGCACACAGTGCCATTCTTCTGATAGGAAGCCCAGCCGCTGCCCGTGATATAGCCTCTGACAATGCACTCAATCGGCAGCATCGTCAGCTTCTCACACAGCATGGAATTGCCATCAAACTGCGGCTGACGGAAGAATTCCGGCATATCATTGACATCCGTCGAAACCATGTGGTTCTTCACGATATCCTTCGTATAGTCAAACCAGAAACGGGACATCTGGGTCAGCACCGTTCCCTTCTTGGTCACCTTGTTCTTCAGGATCACATCAAATGCAGAAATGCGGTCCGTCGCCACCATCACAAGCTTGTCGCCAATGTCATAGATCTCACGTACTTTTCCTTCTTTAACCGGTGAATATTCTTCCATCTTCTTCTCCTTTGCCAGTTTTTGAAACATGATTATCCTACCACAACCTGATTCAATCAGGCGTTAAAACTGGATTCTCCAGCCAGATTTGAGATATATTCAATCTTCTCCATCTCATTCATATCCGTATCTTCCAGGAATGCATAATATGCACCATAAATCTTGTAGTTCAGGATCAGCCGCAGCCGCTGGGAATCCTCAATTTCAGGATGCAGCTGCTGGATCAGCTCCAGGATCTTGGCTTTGACCAGCATCGGCAGCCGGGAAGACTGCGAACCGGAAAACATCGTCTGGATCTGCTGCTTGTTGGCTTCATAGGCCATCAGAATATCACGGGTAAACTGCGCTGTATTCTTGATGACATTGTCAGGATCCGGCAGCGATGCCGCAATGCGGTCAATGATCTCCTGCTGCATCTGTCGGCTCAGATCATATACATCATGAAAATACACATAGAACGTCGACTTGTTAATATCTGCCCGCTCACAGATCTCCACCACTGTAATCTTCTCCAGTTCCTTCTGTGAACGCAGCTCAATAAAGGCATTCAGGATCCGTCTTCTGCTTTTTGATGTCTGCTTTCTTTCTGTCATAATTCTCCAACGCTTTAAATTAAATGTCTGATTTCAGACTATCGTTGCATTCTGGTGCTCGTATTTCTGATACACGAACATTATAGTTTTAGCAGAAGAAAAAACCAATCCATACAATGAGGAGGGATGCTTCATGGACTTTTACTATTTTTATGCCGGCAAGGAATTCGAAGCCTACAACTGGCTTGGTGCCCATCCTGATCATCACGGCACCACCTTCCGCACCTATGCGCCAAATGCCCGCAATATCTATGTGACCGGCGACTTCAACAACTGGCAGAAAACACCAATGAACCGTGTCTATGACGGCAAGTTTTTCGAGGTGCGCGTCGGCAATGCAAAACCGATGGATCTCTACAAATACCAGATTGAACAGGCAGACGGCCGCATCGTGGATCATTGCGACCCCTATGGCTTTTCCGCAGAGCTGCGTCCGGGCTGGGCCAGCCGCATTGTGGATCTGACAAAATACCACTGGCACGATGACAAGTGGATGCGCAATGCCACAACCCATAAAGATAAACCTATGAATATCTATGAGATGCACATGGGATCCTGGAAGAAAAAGGATGATGCAAAGGAGGACGGCTGGTACCGGTATGATGAGCTGGCTCCCCTGCTGATCCCGTATCTGAAGGAGAATGGCTATAACTATGTCGAGTTCATGCCATTGAATGAATATCCAAGCGATCAGTCCTGGGGCTATCAGGCAACCGGTTTCTATGCACCGACATCCCGCTATGGCACGCCTGATCAGCTGCGTACCCTGATTGATGCCCTGCACCAGAACGGCATCGGTGTCTTTCTGGACATTGTACTTGTCCACTTCGCGGTCAATGACTATGCCCTGGCCAGCTATGACGGTACGCCGCTGTATGAATATCCCTACAGTGACATGACCAAGAGTCAGTGGGGCTCCAACAACTTCATGCTTTCACGGCCGGAGGTGCGTTCCTTCCTGCAGTCGGCATGTGACTATTGGATCAGCCAGTATCACTTTGATGGTCTGCGCATGGATGCAGTCGGCAATCTGCTGTACTGGCAGGGCGATGTCAGCCGCGGCGAAAACCGGGCAGCCATTGAATTCCTGAAGGAAATGAACCAGGAACTGCGGGTGCGCCATCCTGCCATCATCCTGATGGCCGAAGACAGCACCACCTACCCCCATGACACCGATCCAGTAAGCAAGGGCGGTCTGGGCTTTGACTACAAGTGGGATATGGGCTGGATGAATGATACGCTCAAGTACTTTGCGAGTGATCCTGCCTACCGCAGAGATATCTATCACAAGCTGACCTTCCGGCAGTCCTATGCCGGCAGCGACCACTTCATTCTGCCCCTGAGCCATGATGAAGTCGTTCATGGCAAGGCCACCATCGTCAATAAGATGTGTGATTTGTACGAAGGCAAGTTTGACCAGGCAAGAGCACTGTATCTTTACATGTATACCCTGCCTGGCAAGAAGCTCAGCTTCATGGGCAACGAAATCGGCCAGCTGCGGGAATGGGATGAGAAACGCGAGCAGGACTGGGATATGCTCAAATATCCGATTCATGATGCCTTCCACCACTACATGATGAAACTCAACCAGATCTATCTCGAAAACAGTGCCCTGTGGGAGTGGGACTATGATGAACGCGGCTTCCAGTGGATTGATGCCGATAAAGTCAATGAGTGCATCTATGCCTACCGCCGGATGTCCTCAAAACAGACGATCGTGTTTGTGATGAACTGCGGCGCATTGGCCAACCGCTATACATGGCGGACCGGTGCGAAAATCAAACTGCTGTTAGCCAGTGATGAAGAATGCTGGCATGGCCATACTGATTTCAGGGAAAAAGAAAACGCACTGCTTGTTGCAAACGGTACGTGCACCATTACGATCCCTGGCAAGAGCGCCAGGATCTATCTGGAATACTGACAAGGGCCTGTAACAGTTGCTAATGTGAATTAGCTCTGTTATGGGCCTTTTTTGTTTTCTTTTGTATTATCTTTACCAAAACTTATTCAGCAGCGTCATTTCTATGTAGAATCATGTATATCAAAGCATT